>CAZMPQ010000007.1:0-2129 GCA_964568535.1 uncultured Candidatus Saccharibacteria bacterium | reverse complement strand
ACGAGCGCGACGAATCGCGACCATCCCTCGCCATACTTGAAACCCGAGAATCCGCTCTACCCCTGCACCATCCTCGACGACCGATACCTTACCATGTGCTACACGCTCCAGAGTTTCTATTTCGCGGAGGTGGAAAAATACGACTGGGTAAAGACCGGCGAATGGTGCACGAAGGTTCCTGAACCGTACCGGCCGGGATGCTACCATGCCATCGGCCAGACGCAGGTCGGATTCACGCAGGACTACGCGCTCATGGCGAGAAACTGCGCACTGCTTCAAGGAAAGGACGCTGTCGCCATGTGCATCCGCGGCGCGGCGGGCGGCATCTTTGAACGGTACAACGATGGCTTGGACCGGATGCTGCAGCTCTGCGCCGTCTCCGGCGACGCATACGCCGACGCGTGCTACAGCACATTCACCGACACGCTCCGTATGGCGAACGTATCGGACGCCGAACGGAACGCGCGCTGCGCCCGCGTACCCGAGCCATTCCGCAAGGGGTGCGCTGCAACGCCGGCGAACTGACGCAGACACGCAGAACACCCCGGCATGCCGGGGCGTTCTATTTTATATTTCCTGAACTCCTACTGATTTCGGTCCGTCGGGATGAACACGTCGCGCGTGAACCACTGTCCGGAACGCAAGTCGTATTCGGCGGAGACATCCACCACGAGACCGGCCTTGAGCGCGGCGACGGAGACCATCTGCGAGGTCTCAGCGCTGTACGGCTGCGATATCCGCGCGATGCGTGTATCGGCCGCGAGCGGAAACTCCGGTATCTTGTCGTTCGTCACGTAGAGCACCAGCACGGATCCTTCCGCGCCTTTCTTCACCTCTTTCACGCTGCCGGTAAAGAAATAATGGGCAAATGCGCTCCCCACGTTCGGGCTGTCCACGGGAACCGGCAAACTGAGCACGGTCCCCGCATTCTCCGTTCGCCCGCCGGCCGACGGTTGCGGCTCCTCTTTCGGTACGCGCGTGAGCCCGGCAAAAACGACCGCCGCGACGCCCACAATAAGCACCACGAACGCGATGATGGCCTGTCTCCGCCCGCCGTCTGCGTGCGCTGTCATGTACTACGAATTCCGCTCAAGCGGCAAAAATACTTCGCGCAGGAGCCAGCGGTTCCCATCGAACTGATATTCCATGCGGATATCAACGATCTGTCCCGCCTTGAGCGCGGCCGCCGGAACGTACTGCACAGCGCCCGTATTGTTCGCGATCTGCTGCACTTGCACGTCGCTCGGCACGACCATCTCGGGAACGGTCGCGTCCGCACCGCGAAGCACGATACGTGTGCCGTCCGCGGTCGGCAGCACCTGCGCGACGGTGCCGGTGAAGAAGTATTGCCAGAAGCCGGGGTTCCGCGCAGGACCGGACTGCGACACGAGCGGATTATCGGCTTTCACCGGCAACGTGATGCCCGCGGGCGGCTCTTCCTTGCCGGTCGGGCTCGGCGACGGCGCCGGCGGCGGATTCCCGTTCTGCTCCGAAACCGGAGCTGCTTGCTGGTTCATCGTGAGCACGAAAACGCCCGCGACGACCAGAATGATGACGACCCACACTGCAATGATTGCGTTCTTGGACATATGATTTTTTATTAATGAGTTCCATCCGCACGGGACCCCGCGCGGTTCCGATAAAGAATGTAAAGGTTTACTCCACGACCCGTATTATACCACGCACACTGGGTATCAAGTGGTCATGGTACTTCCACTCCCCTGCCCGGTCGAAAACGAAGCTCCATGACTCGCCGGGCGGAACGCCTTCCTGCGGGTCGAACTCGGGATAGATGCCGTGCGTCGGATGTAGGTTCGACGCGGGCCAGCGCGGTTCCGCATCGCGGTTCACGAAGGTCACGCGGTCGCCGCGCTGTATTGTGAGCGTGTCGGGAGCGAACGTTCCGGGCTCCATAGCGACGGTCCAGTCCGCACCGCTCTTGCCGAAGGAGCCTCCAAGAAGCATCCATCCCGCAACAACGATCAGGAGGGCGCCGAGAGCTCCGATGACAATGTTTTGTTTCTGCAGCTTCATAGAATGCTCTCTATTATACTCCACGAACCCTACTGCCCCACCCGTATCTCCCGCAATACTCCCCCGGTGAAGTTGAAGACCTGGACGGAGGCGGA
>CAZMPQ010000006.1:17921-28367 GCA_964568535.1 uncultured Candidatus Saccharibacteria bacterium | reverse complement strand
GGTTATATTTCGGTATCACGTCCAATCTGCGGAAGGACACGGCGCCGCCGAAGGTAAAGATGACCATTTGGGGGCCGCTCAATGAACGGCCGGCTTTTGACCAGATGATCGCGGCGTATCGTCTGAAGCGTGACAATGTGGAGATACAGTATGAGCCGCAGGACCCTGCCACGTATTACGAGAAGCTGGTGAACGCCATCGCGGTAGGGAACGCGCCGGATCTCGTGCTTATTGATAATCGTTCGCTGCCGCTCCAGATAGATAAGCTTGCGCCGCTTTATGTGGGGCACGTATATGAGACGATGCAGCAGCCGATACCGTTCGGACTCACGGAGTTCAAATCAGCGTTCCCGACGGTCGCTGAACAGGATCTGACGGACGGCGCGGCTATCTTCGCGCTGCCGCTCTTTATCGACACGCTCGCGCTCATCTACAACAAGAACTCTTTTGACCAGGCGGGGCTTGCGCAATTGCCGGTCACGTGGACGGATATGCAGAACTACGTTCCCTATCTCACGAATCTGAACGAAAGCGGACAGATCGTGCGTGCGGCGGCAGCCATCGGCGGGACGGACGACAACGTGAAGAACGGCATGGACCTGCTCTCGCTTATCCTCATGCAAAGCGGTTCCGAAATGACGGATCCGGCGCGCACGCGCGTGACGCTCGCAGGGCCGGAGGGAAAGGCGGGGTTCAACTTCTATTTGCAGTTCGCGAACGCGGCATCCGGCGCGTATACCTGGAACAATTTGCAACCATATTCACTGGACAGCGTTGCGTCCGGACGCGTGGCGATGCTTTTCGGCTACCGCGACGATCTGTTGACCATCAAGAAAAAGAGCCCCTTCGCCTCGCTCGGCGTCGCGCCGATGCCGCAGCCCGAAGGCGCACAATACGCAACGAACTACGCGAGCTATTGGGGGCTTGCCGTGCCGAAGAGCACGACCTCTACGCAGGGCTGGGCATGGGATTTCATCGTGCAGACGGCGGCCGATGCGGGTATTATGAAGGCGTACACCGCTGCGACAGGACATCCGCCCGCGCTCCGTTCGGTCATCGCTGAGGCGCAGAGCGATCCAGAGTACGGCGTCTTCGCTCGGCAGGCGCTCACCGCGCGTTCGTGGTACCAGCCGGATGCGGGACGGGTGGATCGCATCCTGAACACCGCGGTTGACGCGGTGCTCCGCGGCAGAACGAACTCTTCGGACGCGCTCCAGCAGGCCGAGGACCAGATAAACCAATTGCTTGCGCGGAAATATCGCCAATGAAACGGATATCCATTCTTTTCGGCATGCTTGCTCTTGCGACTATCGGCGCGTCACTTTTTGCGCCGGTCGTTGCATTCGCGCAGGATCCGTCGCTCTGGCCGACCGGCTATTGGGGACCTATCCTAACCTGTCACGGAACGGGATGCGATTTTTGCCACATGTTGCGTACGTTCCAAAACCTTGCGTACGTGCTTCTCTCCATCGGTATCTTTGCTATCGCACCGGTTATGATCATCTGGGGCGGTTTCCGTATTATGACGGCTGGCGCATCGCCCGAAGGAGTTTCCGCAGGCAAGCGGATCCTCACGGCGACGGTCATCGGTATCGCTATCGGGCTCGGTGCATTCCTTATCGTGAACACGGTGGTGAATATTTTGAACGCTGTGAACTCCGGCGCAGGCGATAAGATATGGAACGCAGGCGTCATTCAGTGCACGCCGGGCCAGATCCCCGGGCTTCCAGGCGGAACAAGCCTTCCTAATCCTGGGACGGGTTCTGGGCAACCGCCTGTTCAGTGCGGTCAGTTTGATATTAGTTGTGGTTCCGGTGTTGATAAATGGTGCTGTCCTCCGAAGTCTGTTTGCGGATCATCTAAGAATTCATGCGCTGCGTCTTAGGTCATGGATTGTTCAGTGTTTCATCTAGAATGAGATTAGGTTTTTACGGTCGGGGTGTTGTTCTATTTGCGCAGCCCGATTGCCCTGCCTCCGTCGTGGGTGTCCTGCACCAGGTGGCGCAGGCGGGTCGCCATCTAATCCCCGGGCTCAAATGAGGTTTTTTCGCATCCCCCTCACTTTTCTTTCGGTCGCAGGCGCCTTTGGGGCTGTCGGTGCGCATGCGCAGGACATCACGGTGAATCTTGCGCAGGCAGACCAGAACATCGGCGCCCTCTTCACGCAGTACTTCAACTTTGCCTTCATGCTGGCAGGGGTGCTTGCATTCGGAGCTATTGTGTATGGAGGCTTCCAGTATATGATCTCTGCCGGGAATCCTTCGGGGCAGAGCGATGCACGGGATAGGGTATTGCAAGCGATCATCGGACTCCTCTTATTGGTCGGTTCTGGACTTATCTTGCGGACGATAGATGAGAATCTGACGAGCTTAACGCTGGGGAAGTTGACGCCCATTAAGCCGCCAAGCCCGCCGAGCGGCGGCGTGGGTCCGCCAGCGGCAGGATGTTCCAATCTTGCCGAGATGGCCGCGAAGATGCAGGTGCCGTACCCAGCGAAGACCGACCAGGACGTGCAGAAACTCATCAATTGCGTTCTGGATAAGACAAAAGGGAAAAATATCAGCCTCGGCAGTATTTTCACAGTCGACATCAACAACCCGAGCTGCAACTACACGCGCGGGAACTCCGTGTGCACTCCGGGGAAAGGGTGTTCGCACTCCGCGTATTCCTGTCATTATGGCGGACGGACGGGAACGACCGGCTCTCTCGCCGTTGATTTCGGGATGGGCGCGGGCGATACGAATCCGCAGGACGCACAAACGGTCACGAATGCGATCAAATCTTGCGATGGGTCTGCGCGGGTATATTCTATCTTGAACGATCCGGTGGGGCACCGAGACCATATTCACGTGAGCTTAGGCAAGTGCGATAGCAACTAACTCATGAACGGAAGATACATCATCATCGGGTTCGCCGCGCTCGCGGTGATATTCATCGTTGTGGGATTTTTCATCTCTCGGATGAATGGGGATGAGCCGCGTATCGTATCCGGGCCGAGCGCTGCGGAAGAACAGCTGAACGAGCAACAGAATGCAGGCCGCGAGTTCGCGGGCGCGCCGGAAGGGGATACGTTCTTGCTTGCAACGCCCGGCGTGTCCGTCCGCGTGAAGAACTTCTATCGCACCGCGGTGCGTGTTGTGGAGGGTGTGGAGGTGGTGCTTGTAGAGACATCCGAGTATCGCGTGTCATACATCCGCCCGTCGTCAGCTTTTCTCCTGAATGTTTGGGGCGAGCGGCCGGGCCAGGCGCGGTTGGAGGCGGAGCGTGCGCTCCTCAGGGCGTTGGACGTTCCAGAGGCGACGGCCTGCCGGCTCACCGTTGAAGTGTGGCTCTCGCCTACGGCTGGTACTCCAGATGCCGCCCAGGCGCTGCCTCTGAACTTCTGTAAGAGCTAGGCGATATGGTAGAATGGACCCATCCTATGAATAAAGCGCGAACGGCCCTGGCTCTATTCTTTGCTTCCGCGGCGATCGCAATCGGGGCTGGAGAAGCAGGTACAGTTACCTTTATAGATCCCCTGGGCGGGAAGAATTTCGGGGTCATCGCGACGGCCATTATCAATGAATTGGTCAAGCTCGCAGTTCCCATTCTCGGCATCATGGTCATCTGGGGCGGTGTGCAGCTCATGACCGCGGCGGGGAACGAACAAAAGATATCCTCCGGCAGGAAGACGCTCACCTGGGCTGCCGTGGGGTTTGCCGTCATCATATCGTGGGAGCTAATCAACGAGCTCATCAGTGATGTTTTGAAGGGCTAGGCCAATCCATGAAAAACACATTTTCCACATCAGAAACATCGCGGGCCATCGTTCTTGGGGTAAGTATCTTCGTGTTGCCGCTTATGGCGCACGCGGCGGCGATAGTGAAGATCATGGGTATCGCGTGCAAAATAGCGAATTACCTTTTTACGCTCGCGCTGGCCATTGGGGTTATCTACGCCATCGTCGGCGCGTTCAAGTATATGACCTCCGGCGGCGATTCGAGTAAGGTGAGCGAGGCGCATAAAACGCTTACCTGGGCCGCCGTGGGTATCGCAGTCGCTATTCTTGCGGGGAGCGTGCCTGGTGTTATTGCCTCGCTTCTGGGATACACAGAAGCTCTTCCGAATTGCTGAATGATTCCTATGCTGAACGCATTATTATGAATATTTCACTCAAAACGTTCCGCTATGCCCTTCTTGTCGGTGCGCTATTGGGGCCGGCGACGAGTTTCGCGCTTCCGGTGGTTGCGAAGGATGCCGGATATTTTATTGAGGTTGTGTGTAAGGTTGCGTACTGGATACAGACACTCGCGCTCATTATCGGCATCGTGTACGCAGTCGTCGCGGCATACAAATACATGACCTCAGGCGGAGATGCAAGTAAAGTGGGTGAAGCGCACAAGACCTTAACCTATGCCGCGGTCGGCATCGGTGTTGCTCTTATTGCCGCTGGTGTGCCGAATATAGTATCCGAGCTTTTGGGCGGAGGAACGATTACCGCCTGCCCGTGATATAGCAATAAAGGTCGTTGTCTTCAATTAGGTAATCATGTTACTTACGAAAAAAGTATTAAAGCGCTCCGTAGGATATGTACGTGGCTACGATGTGTTAAGTGTTCTTGTAAAGGTTGGGATACTTGCGACGCCGAGCCTAGCGTTTGGCCTGGCGCCAGTAGAATCACCAGTGAATAGTCCGGGCGACTTGGTTGGGATTATATGTGGGGTTGCTTATTGGATTCAGTTATTCGCAATCCTAATTGCGATTATCATGGCTCTTTTTGGGGCGTACAAATATCTGACGTCCAGTGGTGACGAGCAGAAAGTTTCCTCAGCGCATAAGACCCTCACGTACGCCGCAGTTGGCATCGCTGTGGCAATTCTCGCGGCTGGTTTTCCGAACCTCGTCTCGTTTATAGTTGGCGGTACGGGAGGATGGGGTTGTGGCGCATATCGCGGAGGAATAGGTCCTTGATGTGGAATGTCGGTCAATATGCTATACTATCCGTATCGATTAAAAGGTCGGTAATGACACGGAAAACAATGCAGAACAAGCTTGTAAAGTACGGTCTCGGTCTGGCGTCGGCCGTGGCGCCGCTCGCGGCGTTCGCCCAGTTCACCGGGCAGCCATTGCCGTCCACGCCGGCGACCGACTTGAACTTCTTCATTAACGTGATCTGCGGCGTCGCGGGGTGGCTCTTCATCTTCCTCGTGGTGCTCGCGATCATCTTCGTCGTGCTCGCCGCGTTCAACTACCTGACCTCGGGTGGCGATCCGGAGAAGGTGAGGACTGCTTCAAACCAGCTGATCTATGCCGCGGTTGCTATCGCGGTGGGTCTCTTCGCCAAAGCGCTCCCGCTCCTTGTGGGAAGCTTGGTGGGGTCCTCGGCCCAACAGCTTACGCAGTGCTAGGAATATCTTTTGAGAGATATGTCAGAGCCCCCGCTTTCGCGGGGGTTCTGGTTTATAAAAAGTTACGACCCCCACCCGCACATGGTGTTTTCCATGTTGTATGCGGATGGGGGTGTGTTAGTTGTTGGTCTCGCGCTCGATTCGGATGTCGTTGAAGACCACATCACAGGAGGCCTCTCTATTGTTCGGCTCAGTTGTGTATTCCACGTTGTGTAGGCGCAACTCAGGTGTCTTGGTTAAACCTGGTGCGACTGGCTCGAACATGATGAAGATGCGCATCTCTGTGCTACCTGCGATGTTGCGGCCACTGTTACTGCCATAACGACGGTAACCAATCCTTACGGCTTCTGCATAATGCGTTTTGCCGTATTGATCGACGATGCTTGCCGTTCGTGCTCGGAGCGCTAAGTGTCGACGATTGTTATTGGTGTTGCGCGCGATCAGTTCGCAAGTTATCCGATTTGCAGATTGGCCACACCTGCCGCGTTTTAGGTGAAAGTCACCGAAGCGCACCGCAGGAAGGTTATCAGTCGCGGCGGGTTGTGAGAGGGAATTGTTACTGACCGCTGGTCCGTTGTCTAGGGAGATTTCTCTGAGGTGTGCCACGGATACTGGCAGCTTCCCATCCATCGATCGAATGATCAGGTCTCCATGCTGGTACGCCGAGTAAGCTACTTGCAGCAGTTGAAGGTGTGCGGGTTGTGAATCCCGAATGGGAAACCGTGCCACTAGCTTCACGGTTGTCCTTGCTGGTAGTTCGCTTTCATCGAGGTCCCTCTCGACGCCTGGCGAGGATTGAGCCCCTATTTCGACAAGCGATGCGCAATACTCATTACCGGAGTCGTCTAGGATGGAGCTGTATTCCTTTTCCCACCGACGTTCGTAGTCCGTCGTTAATGGGCAACCACCATGAAGCCAAAATCTCACCTCTTGATCCAGGTTGTTTGTCGCGCCCATCTCGCAGAAGACCGAACTTTCCTCTAGTGAGCAGCTGTACAGAGAGAATGTCAGGTATTTCTGTGTAACGCTGCGCAACGATGGGTGGGGCGTTTGCTCCGGGGTCGGTGTCGGTACTGGTTCACTTGGTAGCGTTGACGTAGCTCTAGGAGTCGGCGTCGGCACGGGCTCGCTCGGTTGCGGAATTGGTGTCGCTTCGGGAGTTTGCGGTATCCGGATGTAAGCCGGACGTTCCGGGGTGAGTACCACCGGCGGTTCGCTCGGCGCCGTTGATGGCGATTCAGTTTGCGCAACCTGGTCCGCCTTCTCAATGGTGATGTTCTTGAACGTGAAGTCGGTTTTGAGCCCCTTGCAGGCAATCTGGACCTGCAAGATCTGGAACGCATCGGCTTCATCAGAGCCGCCGTCCAGTGCCAGGAATCCACTGATCGAGGTTCCACCCGGAACGTTCACGCTGGCGTCAACGAATTCTTTGGACGTACCGAAGAACCCAGTTGTTTGTTCCATCATGGATTTCCCCGCGATGGTCGAGCGAGTTCCTTCCAGATGCTCACCTCGGTTGTCGATGGCAAACGAGTCGTTGCTTCCGATGGCGAAATCCGCACCTGCGCCGGTGTTGGCTATCGTGAGGTCGCAGCCGGTGCCTCGTGGGTATCGCTTGCAGCGCGAGACGATCACGGTGTAGTGGTATCCGAGGAGTCGCCAACCTGCCGAGGCTGTCGTGCTGGGTGGATCTTCCGCGGATGCCCGTGGGCGAGGCCGGTTCTTCTGTTCACGGTGCTTTTTGGCAGCCTCTGGCGTGATGTCCTTGAGCTCGAGCCTGGTCACCGGGTCGAAGTTGTACCCATACCCAATGGGGTAGAGTGTGACGTTACCTTCAGCGTCCTCGGTGTACTTGTAGAGCGACTTGCTGTTGAACGGGTTGAAGTACCAGTTCTCGGGTGGATGCACCATCACGTAGCTGAAGATGAGCCAAGGCGTGATGAGTAGGCCGAGGCGGAGCGTCCAGCGCTCCCTCTTGCGGTGGAGATATTCGCTCCACAGCTTGGGGACCTGCAGGAAGGTGATTGCGGCGCACCAGAAGGCGACGATGCCCGTGATGGGCCGCGGGAAGAGGCCGAATCCCAGGATCTTTGACGAGAACCAGGAATAGAGCCCCCACATGAAGAACAGGTCGCCGAGAAAGAACAGTACGGCGATTGTCCCCAGGACCGCGATGGAGGAGATGACATACTTCACCACTTTGGTCATCGTCTACCCCCTGTTCCGGTCCTGCACCTTGCTCTTCACCTCGCGCGCGATCGCGATGCCGACCGCGGGGAGGAAGAACCCGACGAGGAACCACGTGAATGGATCGCGCCCCTTCCGCTTAGCGATCGTCTTGGCCACGAGGCCGGAGACGATGCACGCCAGTACGACGAGAACTTCAATACTCAAGGGGTTCATAGTTTACCCTGCCTTGTTCTGACCGTCGGCGAGACGTGCCAGTTATGGTCTTTTAGGTGTCAACGTCCTGGCTGTCTTATAGAGTAATGTCCGTATTTTGTCAATATTTCGGGTGTGCGAAAAAAAAGAAGAAACCCCCGCCTGGCCGGAGCCGGACGAGGGTTTCGCAGAGCGCGATGCTTGCGCATCGACTCCTGGTTGTTACCGCAATCTGAGACGAACCGTTTTCGTTGTCGTGTTTTCTGCGTTGCTGAATTGGATGGCTGTCGTGAGTGGGAGTGAGTAATTCTTTGTTGGGTTGTCCACGAACCATCCATCACTGTTGTTCTTGTCGACGACGAGCGGAGTGCCGTCTGGTTGGAAGATGCGCACATTGGTATCCGTAGGAGAGTCCCATCCAAGAACTCTTCCGTATTGGATGGTAACGATCTCCGTTGCCTCGCATCCCGGTGGAACATAGACGGTCACCCACTCGTTCGGTGCCCGGCCACTCAACAGTTCGGTGTTGTATTTCGTCGGGTCGCAGGCGAGCGTGACCGGCAGCTTCCTGCGCTCACGCTCTGCGGACCTTGCCCTGCTCTGCTCGTAGACCGGTTTCAAGATGAACCATCCTCCTGCGCCGAGCAGAACGAGGACGAAGATGGTCTTCAGAGCGCCGCCGCTCTTCACAGTCGTCTGCGTGTCGGCAGGAGCCGACGGGGGGGCAGACTTCCGACCTCGCCACGTGCTGTAGACCAGGTAGATGACGAGGGTGCCGAAGGCGATACCGATGAAGATCGTAGTCGGAGTCCAATCAACCTTCGGCAACTTGAATTTGCCGAAGACCTTTTGTACCGCGAAGTACGATCCAGTGACGAGTCCACCGATGATGAGGAGCCATAGGCGAACGAATCGACCAGCGCGACTCCTACCGATCATGAGCCGACCGATCCATCTCACTTATCACCCTCCTTGTCGGTTGACTGGGGAAGTTGCTTCGGGCGGTTGCCCACGATGCTCTTGAGTAGCGCGTCGAAGCCCGGCGTGACGATTGTGGTGTTCTCTCCCCCGGCGAGGTCGCGCACCGCATCAGCTGCGATGAGCGTCCCGCCGAGGTCGCCCTGAGCCCTGGCCGCTTCTGCGACCATCCGAATGCCCTCTGCTCTGGCAGCGGCGAGCTTCTTGATGCGCTCAGCGTCTGCGTCGGTCACGGTGTTGATGCGTTTTGCCTCCGCGACCGCAGCGATCTCCACCTTCGTCTTGTCACCCTCAGCGATGCGCTTCGCGTTCAAGGCCCGGTACTGCTCGCGAACGAGGTCCTTGAGAGCCGGGTCACTGGTGAGCTCGAAGGACGGAAGCGAGATGTCCTGCACGCGAATTCCGTAGTGTCCTTCCAAGCGCTCAATGGTCTTCACGGCTGACTTCATGACCGGATCAGCCTTGTCGTCGGGCATGTCTGTGTGACGGGACGTGCCCTCCGCCATCTGCTTGCCGATCTCGTAGGGGTTGATGCTGATCCAGTGGCGGCAGACGCCCATCATCCGGTTGTCGAACATCTCAAACCACTCCTGCACGCGCGTAAGCGCGAGCATGGGGTTCACGATGCGGACTGTGGCGATGAAGACGGCGTCCACCTGAAAGCTTTCGCCTTCTCCGGTGTCAGCCCCCTTCACGTAGATGGGGTAGTTGTCCGTCTGAAGCAGGATATCGTCCACGAACTTCCGGCGGGAAACGATGTCTCCGGCAGCGGTCTCCTCGATGCTATCGATGTATTCGCCCTCCTCGTTCGGTTCGTTGCTGACCTTCACGTTCTTGTTCTTCTGCCGGAGGGACTTCCATCGGAACCACCGTTCATCGATCTTGTACTTCCACGGATTGCCGACCCAGTAGAAGCCCTTTGGGAAGTTGGTACTGAACCACGGCGGTAGCCACGAGTAGAGATCTCCGAGGGCAAACTTCTTCGCGCCCTCTTCTTCGCCGCCAGGATCTTTCGTTGTCCTTTCGTCATCTGGTGCCAGTATTTCTACTGACTCATCGCTCAACTCGCCGTCGCCGTTCGGGTTCTCTTTCCATACTTTCACTTGCTTCTCGGATTCTGGTTTGGTGCGGACGAGCGTCCAGTTCTTGTGGAACCCGAAGTGCTCGTAGTTCATCAGCACCTTCACGCGCTTACCGGACGTGGTGAGTACGAGTTTCGCGTATCCTTCGCGAATGCCCGTGAACCCCCAGTTGCGGCGATTTGCGACGAGGCCGAAGAGGCGTTCGTACCAGCGGCGTTTGTCCGGCTTGTTGGGCGGCGGAGGAGCAAAACGCCCTTCCGCGAGTCCAGTGACGAGCCAGGGCACCCAGATCGCAGCCGTCGGTCTCCCGACGACGTAGACGAGAATGCCGACTATCGTGATGAGCACAGCGAGCATCGTGACAAGCACGAGGAGCACCGTACTCACGTAAGCGAGGATCTGCATTTCAACCTCCAACTTCGCTTTACGCCCGTTTCCGAGCGCGGTTACCGTCTAAACTTGTTTCGTCTCAGATGTATTTTCTAGATGTTTTCAAAGATCTATTCCCGGGAGGGAATGAGGACAAATGATACTCCCAAGGAACGTCTATATTCTAGCATATATATATGGAAAAGTCAAGTTGCAGGAAGGGCTAGGAACCCTTATAAAATAAGGGC
>CAZMPQ010000006.1:2329-17821 GCA_964568535.1 uncultured Candidatus Saccharibacteria bacterium | reverse complement strand
ATATATGGAAAAGTCAAGTTGCAGGAAGGGCTAGGAACCCTTATAAAATAAGGGCAAAACAGTGGTTTTGGCGTAGAATATACGTAAATGCCCCCGTGGCGGAATTGGCATACGCGCAGCGCTTAGGACGCTGTCCTGAAAGGGTTGGAGGTTCGAGTCCTCCCGGGGGCACCATATGGAGAAAAAGACGGTTTTTTGGACACTTGCGGGTATTGTTGCTGTGAGCTTTGTGCTGCATGTGTATCGCATCTCGTACCCGGCGCAGCCGGTGTTTGATGAGGCGCACTTTGCGACCTATGCCGCCGACTTCGCGCGCGGAGCGCCGAGTTTTGATATCCATCCGCCCCTCGGGAAGCTCATCTATGCCGCCGCGCTCCGGCTCGGAGGATATGAGGCGACGGCGTGGGATTCGTTCGTGCAGATAGTTCCGCTTGCGGACGGGGGATTCCGCGCCGAAACAGTGCGGTATTCATTCGGTGATTTTCCGTTCGTCCTGCTCCGCGTGGTGAGCGCGCTTTTCGGCATCGCGCTTCCCGCGCTGTTGTACTTTTTTCTGCGAAGTATCGGGCTCGGGGCTCCTGCCGCGCTCGTTGGCGCGTTCTTCGTCGCGGCAGAGAACGCGCTGCTCGTCCAAACGCGGTTCATATTTTTGGATGGGATGTATCTTGCGTTCGGGCTTGCATCGCTTGCGCTATATTTTCGGCAGCGAACACCCACATGGCTTTCTGGTGCACTTTTCGGGCTTGCGCTCGGCGTAAAACTTACCGCAGTCACGTTCATCGGTCCCGTTGTGGCCGACATGTTCCTGCGGGGTGCGGCAGAGCGGCGCGTTGCGCGCCGCCGAGCAGGAGCATTCCTGGGCATCGGGGCGTTCGTATGTGCGGCTTCGTTTGTGTTGGGTAGCGCGTTCGTCGCGCCGGTGGACCAGCGGGAGCTTTGGAACGCGTACGGCGTTTTTGATGAGGCTGTTCCGGTTGTGGAGAGTGGGCGTGGTGCAGCCGCGGTTCTGCGGAATGCCGGCATGCAGATGCTGCTTTCTCTTTCCGGCTATGTTGGCGGCGGGGAGAACAGGGATAACGATATTGAGCGGACGTCGCGCTGGTATGATTGGCCGCTCGCGCAGCAGCCGATGCTGTATTTCACAAGCAGCGAAGCGGACCGCCTTGCGATGCGAGACGAGTCCCGCCCCTTCGGGGCGGGAAGTATCGTTCTTGCGGGGAACGGCGTTGTGCGCGGACTTTCAGCAAGTGCAGTGCTCGTCGCGCTTTTTTCAGCGCTCGTGCTTTTCGTACGCAGTGCGCGAGGCCGGGCGGAGAATGCGGACCGCCAACTCTTGCTCCTCGGCGCCGGCTATATCACGAGTATGCTCCCGTTCATGTTCCTCGTGGACCGGCCGACCTATCCATATCACTATTTCCCCGCGCTCATATTCGCCATCGGGCTTTTCGCCTGGCTTCTAGAGCGCGAGCTTGGCCTTACGCGTGGAGCAGTGTCCGCGCGGCAGATAGCTTGGCTCGTGCTCACTGTTGGAGCAGCGATCGCCGGTTTTGTCGCCGCCGCGCCCACGACCTATGGCCATTAGCCATTAGCCATTAGCTTTCCTCCTCCTCGCATGGAATGCCTCGTGCACCTCGCGGAGTTCCTTGTTCGTGAGATGGGTATAGATTTGCGTCGTTGAGACGTTCGCATGGCCTAAAAGCTCTTGCACGGAACGGAGATCGGCGCCGTTCACGAGGAGGTCCGTCGCGAAGCTATGGCGGAGCTGGTGCGGATGGATGCGCTTCGGGATGCCGGCGACCTTCGCCCAGTGTTCTACGAGACGCTCCACGGCGCGAGGGATGATGCGACCAATGACCTTCGGCGCTTTTGGACTTCCCTTCGGCATTTTTGAAAGGCTAATAAAAAGCGCTTGTTCTACGTCGCCGCGTTTTGCGAGATATGCTTTGATGGCCTTCCGCGCACCGTCCGAAAGGAAAACGACGCGGAGCTTGTCGCCCTTGCCGCGCACGGAGAATTCGCCGCGCTCAAGATCTATCGTGCGGTCAAGTTTGCAAAGTTCAGCGAGCCGAAGGCCGGTTGAAAAAAGCGTTTCCAGTATCGCACGGTCGCGGAGCGAGCGGAGATCGTCGCCGCTCGGCGCATTCATGAGCCGTTCAAGGTCCTTATAGTCCAGAACGTCAATGTCGCGGCGGGAGGCCTTTGGGAGTTCAATTTTTTCCGCCGCGAGGGTCTTCACATCGCGCTTCGCGAGGTATTTCAGGAAGTTCCGCAACGCGATGACGTAATAGCTCTGCGTTATTTTTTTAATTTCCTGCGATTCTTTTCCCTGCGCTTGCTCCAAGGGGCGCGCGAGCTTGATGCGGAAGTTCCGCACGACAGCGTCGGTGATGTCAGCAGGGGACTTCACGCCGGTCATCGCGATGAACTTCCGCAAGTAACGCTCATAGTTCTCGCGCGTCTTCGGCGAGCGGTTCTTTTCAATCTCTAAATAGTTCAGATAGTCGGTGAGGAACGTGTCGATGGAGGCCATGACTTCAGTATACGGTATCTGTCGGAAAACATTTCTATTGACTGCGCGAAGTATTTTGTTTATAATGTTGCCCGGCAGGTCCGCGAAGGACCCCGATATCTCCCAGGAGGGAACCATGCCAGAGCAGCCGTTCATGTTGTTCGTTCTCTGCGTGATCGCGATCATCTGCGTCGGCGCTTTCGTCGCGAACCTCTACTTCCAGAAGCGCCTGGACCGCAAGGTGGCCGAGCGCCAGCGGCAGATGGTCCGCTCCGCGAGGTTCGAAGCCAGGTTCGGCTTCGACCGGGAGCTCGTGAAGGACGAGCGGCAGCGGGTCCTCATGCGGCCGCGCGTGCGCAGGGTGCTCGACCAGTTCGACGTGCGCCTGCAAGAGGCGCGCCGAGCACTGGCCGAGTTCGAGGCGAGGCGGGACGACACCACGCGCGCCAAGGACCTCTTAGCTCGCCACGAGCAGTTGCAGAACGAGGTTCGGTGGCGCGAGGGCGACTACAAGGAGGCGTGCGAGCTCGCTCGCGAGGGCTCATTCCTGGAGGGCCAGGAAGAAGTGGTGCCCGCGGCGTGAGCTAGTAAGCGAGTGGGGTGAGCTGGCTACCAGCTCACCCCCTCTACATTTTTAAAACTTGCGCAAAAATCATTTTTCGTATACAATACATCGGCAATGTTAACGAAACGCGTGAAGACAAATATCGCTTCCGAACACGGAAAGCATGAAAAAGACACCGGTTCCGCCCAGGTGCAGGTCGCGTTGCTTTCGCGGCAGATAGACGACCTCGCGGCGCATTTGAAGAAGAATCCGAAAGACAATCACTCCCGCCGGGGGCTTTTGAAGATGGTGAGCAAGCGCCGGAAATTCTTGGATTATGTGAAAAAGCGCGAACCGTCGATCTATACAAAACTCATCAAAAAACTTGATCTGAAAAAGTAACACATATGGCCACAACACAGGAAGGAACCAGTCGCCAGAAGGCGATATCTCATCCCGACCAGCGTGTCGGTATTTTTATTGATGTCGGAAATCTCTATCACTCGGCGAAAAACCTCTATCACGGCCGAGTGAACTATCGTGCTTTGATGCAGGGGCTTACGGGCGACCGCAAGCTCATCCGCGCGATGGCATACACCGTAAAAAGCGACACTGCGGCCGGCGAGACGGCGTTCTTTGACGCGTTGCGCGACGCGGGATTGGAGCTGCGGATGAAGGAGTTGCAGGTCTATGCGGACGGTTTGAAGAAGGGGGATTGGGACGTCGGCATGGCCGTCGACGCCATTCGGATGGCGGAGTTTTTGGATGTCATCGTGCTCGTGACGGGCGACGGCGACTTCCTGCCGCTTGTTGACTACCTGAAGTGGGGGAAGGGGCGGCTTGTGGAGGTCGCGGCATTTGACCGGAGCGCATCGGGGAAACTTCGCGACGTGGCGGACCGGTTCGTCAGCATCGAATCCATTCCGCGCGCCATCATGAAGATACGCGCACCGCTTCGCCGCGGAGGCGTGGACGGACGCGCTGCGGGGAACGGCGACGCATCATAAATCAACAGAACATCATCACATGATAGAACGGAAGACATACACACATACGATCGGCGGAAAAGAGCTGACCCTTGAACTCTCTCGGCTTGCGGAGCAGGCGCATGGCGCGGTCGTTGCGAAGTACGGCGGCACGGTCGTGCTCGGCACGGTCGTGATGTCGCACGCGGACGCGAATACGGATTACTTGCCGCTCAAAGTTGATTATGAGGAGCGGTTCTATGCCGCAGGGAAGATCATCGGGAGCCGATTCGTGCGGCGCGAGGGCCGGCCATCTGAGGACGCGGTGCTTGCCGGGCGGCTTGTGGACCGCACCATTCGGCCGCTTTTTGATTATCGTATTCGGCGCGACCTGCAGGTCGTGATGACGGTGCTTGCCTATGACCCCGATTGCGAACCGGAGTTCGTGGGGCTCGCTGCCGCGTCTGCGGCCATCGCGGCCTCTCCGGTACCGTGGAACGGTCCGGTTGGCGGCGTCCGCGTAGCGAAAGTAGGGAGCGAGTTCGTGGTGAATCCCACCGCGGCGCAGCTTGCGGACCCCGCCTTCGTTTTTGAGGCATTCGTGTCTGGCCCGAAAGGAAAGATAAACATGATAGAGCTCTCCGGCGCTGAGGCGACCGAGGAAGACATCGCAAAAGCATTTGCTGTTGCACAGGAGGCGAACGATGCCCTGATCGCGTTTGAGGAGAAGATGGTTGCGGAGATTGGCAAGGAGAAGATAGTTGTTGATCTTCATGAGCCGAGCGCCGAGCTCAAGAAGGCAGTGGATGAATTTCTTGCGAGCCGATTGCAAGATGCGGTCTTTGAGCCGCAGAAGCAGGAACAGTTCCGCAAGATGGCGGAGGTGAAGAAAGGATTGTTCGAACACATTGCATCCGCTCTGCCTGAAGCGAACATGGGCGTGGTGGAGCATATGTACGAGGACGCCGTTGACGCATTGGTCCACAAGAACGCACTGGAGAACGGCAAGCGACCCGACGGCCGCGGATTTACCGAGGTCCGGCCGCTTGAGGCAGAGGTAAAACTGTTTGAACGAACGCACGGCTCGGCGGTCTTCATGCGCGGCTCAACGCAGGCGCTCGCCATCACGACACTCGCTGCGCCAGGAGCAGAGCAGCTCATTGAAACAATGGAAACGACCGGCAAGCGGCGATTCATGCTCCACTATAACTTCCCGCCATACTCCACGGGCGAGACCGGCCGTTTGGGCAGTCCGGGCCGGCGCGAGATCGGCCATGGCGCGCTTGCGGAGAAGGCGGTTCGCCGCCTTGTCCCGACGTCAGCGGAGTTCCCGTATACCATCCGTGTTGTTTCGGAGACGTTGTCGTCCAACGGTTCTTCGTCTATGGCGACCGTGTGCGCGACGACGCTCTCGCTCTTTGACGCGGGCGTGCCTTTGAAGAAGATGGTCGCTGGCATTGCGATGGGACTCATGTCCAATGAAAAGACGTTCAAGGTGTTGACCGACCTCCAGGGTCCGGAGGATTTCTATGGCGACATGGATTTCAAAGTGGCGGGTACGCGGGACGGCGTAACGGCAATTCAGCTTGATACGAAAGTTGCGGGCATCACGATGGAGATCGTCCGCGCGACGCTCGCGCAAGCGAAGGATGCGCGGATGCAGATATTGGATTTCATGAAGACCGTTCTGCCGGAGCCGCGGAAAGAGCTTTCCAAATATGTGCCGGCCATTACGCAGCTTTCCATCGACCCATCAAAGATCGGTATGCTTATCGGTCCGGGCGGGAAGACCATCAATGGGCTCATCGCGCGGTATGCGCTCGCGTCCATCAATGTCGACGACGACGGTTCGGTGTTCGTTGCGGGCGAAGATCCTGCATCCGTCGCCTCCGCGGTCGCGGACATTAAGGCGATGACGCGCGAGTTCAAGGTTGGCGAGATCATTGAAGGCAGGGTCATCAAAACGTTGGATTTCGGCGCTATCGTGGACCTTGGCGGCGGCAAGGACGGCATGGTGCATGTTTCCGAGCTCCGCGAAGGGTTCGTGAAGCAGGTGACCGACGTGGTGAATGTTGGGGACTTTGTGCGCGCAAAGATCATCCGCGCGGATGAGGACGGCCGCATCGGGCTTTCGGTGAAGCAGTTGAACGCTGAAGAAAAAGCGAAGGGATAGATTCGCGGGCCGAGCGCTCCCGATGGTACAATAGGGTCGTTATGGCTGACGACTCAGACAAGTTCGTTCCTCCACCAGGCGGCGCGGTTCCGCCGCCGCCCTCAGCCGATTCTTCGCTTACCGAAGTCGTCATTCGCACGATGAATTCGGACCTTGCGAAGCTTGGGCAGACCGGTGGGAGCACTCCGCAGGGAGATGTGGTATCCATTCGATTCACGCGCGGCGATAAGGGAGCGCTCTCGGCGAATGTGCTGGAGGGCCCCGCATCGTCGGCAAGCGTCGCTGCTGCAGCGTCGGGTTCGACCACGAAACTCATGATGTGGGGCGGTATCGGCGCCGCGGGACTCGTCGTTCTTTTTCTCATCGGATATTTTGTTCTGCCCGCTATCTTCGGCGGCGATGATGCCGATCGGCAGGATGGAACCGCGGATACGCCCCAGGGCGGCGAATTGCCGACTGGCGGCACGCGCGACGTTTTTCTCGGGCACCAATCGTATTTCCGCGTCGCGGCCGACGAAACGGTGCAAGGCGACGTAGAGCGGCTTTCACCGAGCGTCGATGCATCCTTTTATGAGCTCGTAACGCAGGCAGCGGCGCTTATTTCTCCGGATGCGACGCTCGTAGAGATCGAGGCGATCGGAGCGGGCGGGAACGCCATGCCGTGGGTGGAGTTCCTCCGCCGGCGGGGAGCGACGATCCTCTCGACGGACTTTTTCAACCAGAAGTTCGAACAAGATTTCACCTTATTCCTGTATCGCAGTCCTTCCGGCTGGCGGCCGGGATACATTCTTCGGTTGCGCAAGGGCGAACAGGCGGTAACGCTTCGGAACGCAGTTCGGGCATTAGAGAACGACCCCGTGGCGCTCGGCCGGCTCTTTGCCGAGCCGCCGGGGCGCGTCGGCGGCGTCTTTGGGGATCAGCAGGTCGCCGGCCAGCCGGCACGCATGCTTTCATTCAGCGCTCCAGATGCCGCGTTCGTTTACGGCTGGTTCTTCAGCGAGTATCTGGTGTTGAGCACCTCTTTGGACGGGATGAAGAAGGCCGTCTCGCGATTGTAACGGTTCATGCCGCGCAAACGGCCGTGCGGGAACGCACGGCCGTTTCTGTCGGGAGCGGTATGTTGGTTGGGTTACTCCGTTTCAACCGCTACCTTCTCGGCGGATTTCGCCGCACGAGTGATGGCCGACTTCATTGCGTGCAATAATTTCTTGTCTTCCTTCAGTTTCTCGCGTACGGAATCGAATCCGGAACCGAGCTTCACCGTTTCCTCGCCGCTTCCCGGAGCGAAGCTGTAGCTTGCGCCGGATTTCTTCACCACGCCGTATTTGAGCCCGCTCTGGAGAACATCCGCCTCGTAGGAGATGCCCTCGCCGTACATGATGTCGAACTCGGCGACGCGGAATGGCGGTGCAACCTTGTTCTTCACCACTTTCGCCTTCACACGGCTGCCGATCGTCTCTTCGCCTTTCTTGACCTGTGCCGTCCGGCGCACGTCAATGCGCACAGATGCCGAGAACTTGAGCGCTTTTCCGCCGGGCGTCGTTTCGGGATTCCCAAAGAAGACACCGATCTGCATGCGGATCTGGTTGATGAAGATGATAAGCGTTTGGCTGCGCGCGGCGATGGCAGTGAGCTTCCGGAGTGCCTGCGACATCATGCGGGCCTGCAGTCCCACATACTGCGCGCCCATTTCGCCTTCTATTTCCACTTTGGGTGTCAGCGCGGCAACGGAGTCCACAACGACGACCGAGAGCATATTGGAACGCACCAAGCTTTCCAGGATATTCAGCGCTTCCTCGCCGTTGTCCGGCTGGGAGATGATGAGATCGTTCACTTTGACGCCGATCTTTCGTGCATATTCCGGGTCCAGCGCGTGCTCGGCGTCAATGAACGCGGCTTTACCACCTTGCTTCTGCGCCTGTGCGACAACGGTGAGCGCGAGCGTCGTTTTGCCGGAGCTTTCCGGCCCGAATATTTCCACGATGCGGCCGCGCGGCAATCCGCCGACGCCGAGCGCCATGTCCAATGAAAAGGAGCCCGTGGGGATGACGGCGACATCCACGTGCTGGGCCTCGCCAAGGGTCATTACGGAACCCTCGCCGAACTTATCCCGCAGGGATGAGAGGAGGTCGTTCAATCCGTCCTTTGCCGCATCTTTTGCTTCTTGTTCTTTGTGTTTAGGCATGTCCGGTATTGTATCCCCAGTTTTTCGTCGTGTGAAGAGTTATGGCGTGGAGGTTGCTGGGGTGCCTGTCGGTACGCTTGGGACTTCCGAGAAAACGATGCGGGTCACCTGCGTTTCGCCCCCAAGGAACTTTTTTGCCGAAAGGATGATGGTGTTCTGCCCGGGCCGGAGCTCAATGCGCGCTTCCCATGCGCCGTCGCGGAGCGCGACGTTCTCGCCGTTTATCGTGAGCACGCTCGCGTTCTTCACTTCGCCGGTCATGACGATGGCCGAGCTTTGCACGCGCTGCATATCTTCCTCGGGGAAGTGGACGATGATGTCAGGCAGGCCGAAGATGCGGCCGGATTGGTAGATGATATACCCCAGCACGACCGCGAGCGCGGCGGCGGTGACGATGATGGTGCGGAGCCGCCGCGAGCGCGCGGCGAAACGGTTCCGCGGCAATTCGTCTTCTGCGCCCGAGGCCTTCACGAGATGTACGCGGCGGAATTCCGCCCATACCACTTGTGCGTCAAAGTCCAAGATAGGGCCGAGCGTGCTTACATAGCCGCGGAGGTATGGCGCTGGCGGCAGGTCGCCGTAGCGGCCGGTACTGATGTTCGTGAGATGCACGAGCGGGACGCCGGAGACATCCGCAAGTTTCTTCAGGGAATACCCGCGCGCCTTCACTTTTTCATTGAAAAACGCTGCAAAATCGGCGTGGTCCATAGGATGCGACGCAGGCCCTTTTCCTCCTCGGGGAGCGTTGCGGGGAAATTCTACTCCGGCGCAGGTTTTTCTACAAATACCTCGCGAGGCTTCGCGCCTTCACCCGGACCGACAACGCCGCGTTCTTCCATGAGGTCCAAGAGCCGTGCAGCGCGCGCATAGCCGACGGAGAGCCGGCGTTGGAGGAGCGACGCGGACGCTTTTTGCGCTTCGGAGACGACCGCGACCGCTTCTTCGTACAGCTCGTCATCTTCGCCGCTTGCACCGGCGAATTCCTCGAACACGTCGCCGGTCGCAGAACCCGTTCCGAGCGCGGCTCCGGTCCCTGCGCCTGCGCTCTGTTCTGTGAATTCCGGTTGTCCTTCCGCGGGCTCATCGGCTCCTCCTAAATTGTGTTCGCGGATGAAGCTGGCGACCGTTGTTATCTCTTCTTCCGACACGTATGCGCCTTGGATGCGTTTGGGTTTCGAAAGTTCTGCGGATTGGAAGAGAAGATCGCCCCCCCCGAGAAGTTTTTCCGCGCCGGAGGTATCCAAGATGGTGCGCGAATCTATTTGGCTTGCGACTTGGAGCGCAATGCGGCCGGTAATGTTCGCTTTGATGAGCCCCGTGATGACCTCAACGGACGGGCGCTGGGTCGTGAGCACTAAATGAATGCCGGTTGCGCGCGCCATTTGAGCGAGCCGTACGATGGAGCCTTCAACTTCGCGGCCGTAGGAGGTCATGAGGTCCGCAAGTTCGTCTACGATAATAACAATGAAAGGAAGCGGCTCGTTCTTCCCGCCGTTCTTGTTGTAACTTGTGATGTCGCGGCTGCCGGCGCCTTGCAGGAGCTCATAGCGCCGCTCCATTTCGGAGATAGCCCACCGGAAGACGCCAATAGCCTTCTTGTTCTCGGTGACGACCGCGCTTACGAGATGGGGGATGTTCTGATAGATGGTAAGCTCCACGCGTTTCGGGTCTATCATGACGAACTTCAGGTTCGCCGGGGAATTCTTGTAGAGCATGGAGAGCACGAGCGTGTGGATCATCACGGACTTGCCCGAGCCCGTTGCGCCGGCGATGAGCAAGTGCGGCATCTTTTCCAGATTCGCGTAGAGCGGTTCGCCGGTCACGTCGCGTCCGAGGACGAACCCGAGGGGGCCTGCGGCGTGGAATTCGGGATAGGCCATGAGCGAACCGAGCCGGACGAGCGCGGCGGCCTTGTTCGGCACCTCAATGCCGACGAGCGATTTTCCGGGAATCGGCGCTTCGATGCGGATCGGGTGCGCGGCGAGCGCGAGCGCGAGGTCCTGGTTCAGCGCCACGATGCGCGAGAGCTTCACACCCTCCGCAGGTTTCAGCGTGTAGCGAGTGACCTTCGGTCCGACGTTCACCTCACCCATCTCTACGGGAATGCCGAAACTTTCGAGCGTCCGCTTGATGATGTTCGCATTCCCGCGCAGGTCGCCGGTCGTCGGCTTCTCACTTGCGGCCTTGAGGAGGTCGAGCGGGGGAGCGACGTAATTCACGAATTTCGGCGCCGCTTGAGGTTTTGGCTTGCCGCCGAAAAATGGCCGCCGTTCTTTCGGTTCCGCGATGACGACCTCGTCCTCCTCTTCCCCTTCTTTTTCTTCCGGTTCGGGCGCCGCTTTCTTCTCCGCTCGCGGCTCTTCCACCGGTTCATCCGCATCCTCTTCGTCATCGTCTTCCGGTTCTTCGGTCCTGCGGCCGAATCGGAGCGGGATGTTCAGGGTCATGAGGATGGATGCGATGAGCACGGCGATATTGAGGACGACCGCTGCGATGAAGCCGAACGGGATGCGGAGCGAGCCGAGCACATAGCCGGCGAATCCAGCGTGTACGGGTTCTGCGAGCAGATTGATGAGGCCGAGGACGGAGAGCACGAGAAGCCCGCCGCCGAGCGAGGTGATACCGAGAACCTTCGTCCGGCCTGACATGAGGAGGGTCCCGGCCATGAGGAGCAAGCTTGCCGGGAGCACGAGGTACCCCCAGTCGCCGAGGAGCGAGGCAAAGATGCCATACAAGAATTCGCCGGCGGGCCCGGCTGCGTTCACGTATGCCAAGCCGAGCACGATGCCACAGCCGGCGAAGACGATCGCCCAGATGCTTTTCTTCGTGTCCGGATGGAGGCGGTGGTGAGCAGTTTCGTGTTCCTCGTTCCTACCACGCTTCTTGCCGTTCTTTTTTGCCATGGGAATCGGTTCGGCTTTATTATGCGCCAGAAACCTTCCGCTCGCAACGATTTCGGGTATACTCAAGAAGCTATGATCGTTCAAACAATTTTCAAGGCATACGACATCCGGGGCGTGTATCCGGATGAGCTGAACGAGGACGTTGTATACAAGATAGCGCAGGCATACGCGAAGCTTCTTGCTCCGAAGACCGTGGTGTTGGGCAAGGATGTGCGGCTCTCGGGGCCCTCGCTCTGGGACGCGGCGATGCGGGGACTCACGGACCACGGCGTTGATGTATTGGACATCGGTGTTGTGACGACCGACATGATGTATTTTGCGACCGCCGCATCGGCAGTAGACGGTGGCATTACGATCTCCGCATCGCATAATCCGGGGCAGTACAATGGGCTGAAGCTGATGCGCAAAGGCGCAGTCGCAATATCGGGAGATACCGGCATTCAAGACATCAGGGATATGGTGGTTGCCGGATACGCGCATCAGGCGGAGCGGAAGGGGACTGTCGAGCAGCTCGCCATCGCTGATGCGTACATCAAGAAGTGCCTCTCGTTCATCGATGTGTCTGCGATGACACCGATGAAGGTCGTGGTGAACGGCATGTTCGGCCCGGTCGCAGAGAACGTGAAGCGGCTTGGTTTGCCTCTTGAGCTCGTATTGCTGAACGCCGAGCCCGATGGGTCGTTCCCCAAAGGCCCGCCCGATCCGCTGCTCAAAGAGAACCAGACGGAGACCGTGGAACTTGTGCGCTCGTCCGGCGCGGCGCTCGGTGCGGCATGGGACGGCGATGCGGACCGATTCTTTCTTTTCGACGAAACGGGCCGGCAGGTACCGGGCTACTATCTTACGGCGTTCCTTGGCGCACACTTCGCACAGAAAATTCCCGGCGCGAAAGTCATCCATGACCCGCGGCTCGTGTGGGCGACACAAGAAAAAGTGCGCGAGGCAGGGGGAGTGCCGATCGTGAACAAGGCGGGACACTCGTTCATCAAGGAACGGATGCGGAGCGAGGATGCGGTCTTCGCTGGCGAGATGAGCGGACACTTTTATTTCCGCGATTATTGGTATGCGGACAATGGGCTTATTCCGTTCCTGTTGGTCCTGGAGATATTGTCGCGGTCTGGGAAGAAACTTTCCGAACTTTTTGAGCCGTACTTCGCGTCGTACTTCATTTCGGGCGAACTGAACACGAAGCTTTCCTCCGATGCAAATGTCCCCGAAATTCTCGCGCGCATTGAAGCGCACTATCCCGATGCAAAGATGGAAAAGGTAGACGGACTTTCGTTGGAATATCCTGATTGGCGCGCGAACATTCGTTCGTCCAATACCGAGCCGCTTCTGCGGCTCAATGTAGAAGCGCGCCGCGAGGAGTTGGTGGCACAAAAAGTGCAGGAAATACAGGGGCTTTTCGGCATCGCATAGCACACGTTGCGGTCTTTCCGGGGGGTTGGTACGGTAAGGTTAGAACCTCACAAGAAAGGGGGTGATTCAGGTGTATATGAGGGCCAAAGTTCCGACTCCTGCTCGATACTCGCAGCGTGTGGACGCTGCGGTTTCAGCCGGGGATCTGCGTAGGCGCTTCGTGCAGGTGTCTCAGCGCGTAGGTACTCTCTTTGCGCGGTACGAACAGGCGCTCACGTGGGAGAAGGTGCCGGAGAGGTGCCCGGAGCTCCTGGGCAGTATGAAGCAGGAGGGCTGGGCAATCATCAAGGAAGTTGCATTGCTCCAGGGCGAGAAACTGGATGAGCGCGGCGAGTTCGACCGTCAGTTTCACAAGCAGCTCACGGCGTACCTCAACGATCTTGCCGCGACGGCGGCGAAGGTTCGTGCGCACATAAAGGCGCTCAAGCAGAACGAGGGGGCTTCATGACATCAGGAGACCACCAACCGACGAACGCGCCCGGGACGGAACACAACATTCCGCCCGGGCGCTGCGCATTTGACAGTTGCTCTTTTTGAAACCATCCTGGGGGAAGTATCGTTGTGTTCCAGAAGGAGGAGCCATGGTCACGATGGATGAGGACGGGATCCCAAAGGTCGCGCCGCATGATCCGCTTGCGGACCACGCCGAGGCGCTTCGAGGGCTTGCTGCGGAGGTGTGCCGGAGCCCGGAGTGCGAGCGAAACCTGTGCGATGTCCTGACAGCGAGCGTGAAGTATGCGCGCGCCCTGCTCGCGTCGCTGCAGGCGCCGGCGGACGACCCTCTCGCGGAAGCCATCATGCTCGCGGAGGCGCGCATCACGAATCTCATCGGGAGCGCTTCGGTGCATCGCGAGTATCGTTCCGGCATTTCGCTGGACGTCATGTGAGAGCCGCTCGATGAACGATACCGTGTTGACTCGCGTTGTTTCACCGGAGCGTCGGGAAGAGCTCCGCGCCGAGGGCGAGCGGCTCATCGGACAGGCAAGGGCCATCCACGCCATCCTTGAGGAGTACGTGCGACGAGCCGACGAGCATCAGCAGCGGATGTTCGTGTTCAAGGAGGATCGTGGCCTGAACCGCGCGGAGGCTGAAGGAGATCGTGTTCTCGCCGAGGTGCTCTACGCCGTGTGTCGAGAAGGCGAGGCCCTGCGGAGGCTCGTCTACCAGTTGCATGCGGCTTTGCCACGGGCGCGCGCATGAGCGCCGTGCGTCGATGTCCGGATGGAGCGAAGTTCCATCCGGACATCATTGTTTTTCGTTGACGCGCCGCGCAGATAGAGCTACAGTATCGCCATTGCGGCGCTCGGCCGTACCATATATATGCCAGAACATTTCATCAGCTCATCGGGGTTGCGGCTTACGTTGGACCACGTGGTGCAAGAGATCATCCGTTTTATGCAAGACGGGCCGAGCCATCGTTATAAGATTACGATCGGCACGGATTCAGAGCGCTTGGCGGATAACGGCGCGGATTTTGTGACCGCGGTCGTCGTACATCGTATCGGGAACGGCGGCCGCTACTTCTGGCGGCGTGCGCAACTCGGGAAGTACCACACGCTGCGCGACCGCATTATCAAGGAGGTATTGCTTTCGCTTGAGCTGGGGAAGATGGCCCTTTTGGCGCTTAAGGATCACTCAAACGCCGCGTTCAGCGGAACCGTTGTGCCGCAGTGGGAGTTCGAAATTCACGCCGATGTTGGTGAGAACGGTCCGACCAAGGCCATGATGCAGGAAGTCGTCGGCATGATACGCGCGCACGACTTTGCCGCCATCACAAAGCCGGGGAGCTATGCGGCTTCGAATGTAGCGGACCGCCACGTGTAAGCGGCAAAGTGCAAATGGCAAATAGCTCGAAAGGCATGGATACATTAGTTTTTGACATTGAAACGCAGAATTTCTTCACCGACCCGGGCGTGGGGCGGGACAATTTCACGGCGCTCCGGATCTCGGTTGTTGGTGTGTATTCGTACGCGCAAGACAAGTATTTCTGCTTTACGGAAAGCGAGATGGGCGCGGTTGCCGATCTTTTCGCGCAGAGCAGCCGCATTGTTGGGTTCAGCAGCAACCGCTACGATGTGCCGGTCTTGAACAATTACCTCCAGCGTGAGACGGGCGGGCGGTTGAACTTGTGGCACAAGGACCGCGTCGATCTTTTGGAAGAAATAGAATTAGTGTCCGGCGCACGTATCAGCTTGAGCCGGCTTGCGGAGGCGAATCTTGGCATTGCGAAGGAGCGTCACGGCTCGGAAGCTATCACGCTCTATGCGGAAGGGAAGATAGACGAGCTCAAAGCATATTGTTTGAAAGATGTGGAGATCACGAAGAAGCTCTACGACCTGTATCGCTTGCAGGGATATCTCCTGGTGCCGAACCGCGAGACCGGAATGGCGGAGCGGATGGAGTTCCGTGCGGCGGCAGGAACGGGGCGACTGGTATAGTAAGGAACGATGAGGCGCATCTATCTGGACTATGCCGCAACGACACCGGTCGACCGGCGAGTGCTCCGCGCGATGGAGCCGTATTGGGACAAGCAGTTCGGCAATCCCGGCTCGCTGCATTCGTTCGGGCAGAGTGCGATCGCAGCCATAGACCGCTCGCGCGAGACCATTGCAGCGGCGCTTGGAGTCGACTTTCGGGAAGTGGTTTTTACCGGTTCGGCGACGGAGGCCAACAATCTTGCGCTACGAGGCGTAGCGCAAGATTGGCAAAGGGCAAAGGGCAAAGGGCGTGGAATAAAGCCAAAGATTATCGTTTCAGCTATTGAGCACGAATCCATCCTTGAGACCGCACGCGA
>CAZMPQ010000006.1:0-2229 GCA_964568535.1 uncultured Candidatus Saccharibacteria bacterium | reverse complement strand
ACGGTGTTGAGATAGTTGTTATTCCCGTTGACCGGCAGGGGCGCATTGATATGAAGAAGCTTGCGCGGGCCTTGGACGAACGGACGGTCCTCGTGTCGGTCATGTATGCGAACAATGAAGTCGGGACAGTACAGCCTATCGCGGAAATTTCTCGGTTGCTCAAAAACTTCTGCGAGCAAAGCGCAAAGCGCGAAACGCACGACGCACGTTCGGGCCATACGCCATTTGCTATAAGCCATTTGCCACTTTTCCATACCGACGCCGTGCAGGCGTTCCAGTTCCTTCCGTCCAAGCCGGAGGAGCTTGGCGTTGATCTCATGACACTTTCCGCGCACAAGCTCTACGGGCCGAAGGGCGTCGGCGTGTTGTATATACGAAAGAAAACTCCGCTCACTGCCGTACTAACAGGTGGCGGACAGGAGTTCGGACTTCGTTCCAGTACGGAGCATGTCCCTGCGATCGTAGGATTTGCTGAGGCGGTCCGGGTAGCAGAAACCATCCGCCAGAAAGAACGAGAGCGGCTTTTTGCGCTCATGCGGGATGCGTGGTCGGGTATCCGCCGGTCGGTTCGCGGGGCGACGGTGAACGGCGCGCAGGTCGCTCGCCGAGAAGAACGCCTTCCGAACATCCTGAATGTGCATGTGCCGGGCATGAACGCCGAAGAACTGCTCACCCGGCTGGACCTTGCAGGCATTGCCGCGTCGTCCGGTTCGGCGTGCTCTGCGCGGGCCTACGAGCCGTCGCACGTGCTTCGGGCAATGGGGTGCTCGGCGCGCCGCGCACATGAGAGCATTCGTTTCAGTTTCGGTCGCCAAACCACGAGACGCGATATTGACACGCTGGTCTCGGTTCTCACAAAATTACTTCGTATACGGACATGACGAAGAAGATAGCTCTATTCATTATCAGCGCCGCCCTTTTCGGTGCCGTGCTCGCGGTTCTTGGCGGCGTGGTGAGCGCTCCCGCGGTCGCACAGGCGAGCATCCTCGGCGACCTTTGGCAGAAATATGTTGCGCCGTGGAATCCGTTCGGCGCGAAGTCCGACGTCGTACCGGCTCCTGTAAACGGTGCGCCGGGCGCGCAGGCAGAGCCCGTGGAGCTCTATAAGCCGGCGCTCGATTACGAGAAAGCGGTTGTGGATGCCGTGAAGAAGGCCGCGCCGGCTGTCGTGTCCATTGCGGTGTCGAAGAACGTTCCTATTTTGGAAGATTGTGTTGTTGATCCGTTCTCCGGTCTTTCGCCCGACATCCGCAGATTCTTCGGAGAGGACTGGAGCTTCAATATCCCAAGTCGTTGCGAGCGAGGGACCCGTCTGCAAGAGGTCGGGGGCGGCAGCGGGTTCTTCGTTTCTTCTGACGGGCTTGTGGTGACGAACAAGCACGTGGTCTACGACAAAGACGCATCCTACACGGTCTTCACGAGCGATGGGAAGAAGCATGATGCGAAAGTGCTCGCGCTTGATCCGACGAACGACCTCGCGGTGCTCAAAGTTTCCGGGAGCGATTTTCGGACGGTGACACTTGGCGATTCCGACGCGCTGGAGCTTGGCCAGACAGCCATCGCCATTGGGAACGCTTTGGCCGAGTTCCGTAACACGGTCTCCGTCGGCGTCATCTCGGGCCTCGCGCGTACGGTGACGGCCTCCGGCGCTGATTTTGGCGCAGAGACCATTCGCGGCGTGGTGCAGACGGACGCAGCTATCAATCCGGGAAATTCCGGCGGGCCGCTTTTGAACCTCCGCGGCGAAGTGGTCGGTATCAATACCGCCATCGTCTCCGGAGCGGAGAACATTGGATTCGCCATTCCTATCAATCAGGCGAAGCGCGCCATCGCGTCCGTGAAAGCGACTGGCGAGATACAAGCACCCTATCTTGGCGTGCGGTACGTGATGCTCACGCCGGAGATAGCGGAGAAACAGAAGCTTGCGCTCCAATATGGCGCACTTTTGCGGGGCACGGAAGACGGTCCGGCTGTTGAGCCCGGTTCGCCTGCGGCGAAGGCGGGGCTTTTGGCGGAAGACATCATCACGGAACTGAACGGCAAGAAATTGACCGATGAACGGCCGCTCGCGATGGCCATCGGGGAACGGAACGTAGGGGATACCGTAACGCTCACGGTAGTGCGGAACGGGCAGACGCTGACGCTTGCGGCGACGCTTGCGAAGCGGCCAGTCGAGTAGTTTTTAATTTGGTACACTTACGGTAGCGCTCCGTCCTTGCGCGAAGGGGG
>CAZMPQ010000005.1:0-29709 GCA_964568535.1 uncultured Candidatus Saccharibacteria bacterium | reverse complement strand
CAACCCGACGCTCACGGGGAAGGTCCGCTTGCGCAACGCAGGCGGCTGGACGGTATACATGTACGCAACCTCTACGGAGGCCAAGTGCAACGCCGGCCAGTACGACTACGAGAAGGTGAAGAAGCCCGTCTCTCAGGCGTGCGGTTCGTCACAGGACGTGACGGTGTCGTACAACTGGGCGGGCCACCCCTCGGAGTGGTGGCGCGTGGTCTCGAAGCACAACACGGATTCGGGTGCGGGCGACAAGTCCGAGTGCATCCAGAACCCGTACAACTGACACATCTTCTGATGAAATGCCTCCCCAACGTAACGGGGGTGGCGAGTAGAAACTGTGGCCTAGGGGTTCGCTCTCCTAGGCCACATTTGTTTTCCCCTCACACTCTTCCTGTTTTCGTACTACAAAAACCACTCACACCTACGCAAATACCACTATGTTACAATTGTAACATAGTAGTATTCGTGGGTTTTTTTGAATGATTCTCTTCTCGTCAGTCCCGTTCTACTCCAGTTCGCGGAGCGTCCCGGCTTTGCTCACGGCGAAGACCTGCACGGCGGGCAAGAGCTTCCGTTCGCGGAGATCCGTCATGAACCGCTCAGGAATCTTTCGCTTGCCGACCCATACGCTCCGTTGGAGGAGCCGGAACCCGAGGTTCTTGAGGGCGCTCCGCAGCCATTGGCGCTGCTTCTGGCCGTCGCGCGTTCCCGGGATGTCGTAGGTAATGATCTTGAACGTCGTGTCCGTGCCGCTTTCTGCGTAGCGGGACGATGCCGCGCCCCAGCGATTCCGGTCGCTTGTCTCATTGAGCCGCGACCTGCCGCGGTCGGTCACAGACCACTTGCCGGCCTTTTGCTCCACCAGGCCTTCTTGTTTTAAATAGTTCAAGAGCGCTGCGAACCGTTTGCCGTCGCGGTACCGCTCCGCCCAGTCCTCGTCAAAATGAAATCCGCCGCCCGCCATGCGCTTGCTCCGCGTGCGCCAGAACTCGCTTTTCGGCATCGTCATCGCGTCAAGAATATTCACCGCGGTCTCCGCGCCGCCCTGGAGGATGCGCAGGACCATCTCCACCGCAAGGGAAGTCCTCATGGTTACTACAAAAAAGATACAAATAGGTTATTTCGACTATATTACAATTGTAACATAACCGTATTTTGGGGAAACAGGCTTTTCGGCCGTGTGCTCTCCGGGGCGACCGAGGGTTCCATGAGGTATTGACATTAGCTTGTAAATCGTATAGAATATCCCCGTCAGAAAGGTTCGCCGTAACCAATCGTCATCATATCTATCAATCATATGAAGCGCGCAACATTCGTCGCAGTCACCACGGTCGTTTCGGTCGTCGGCTCCGCATTTCCGGCTTTGCCGGTCGCGGCAGATGCGCCGACGCTTACGCTTATTCCGTCACTCCAGACGCTTGATGTCGGGCAGTCGTGGTATTTCTCCGCGATGTACGATCCAGACGGCGTGGCCGGTCCGGCGAGCCAGATATCGGTTTCTACGCATGCGGCATGGTCTTCTGCAGATCCGAATATCGCGGTTTCCTACGGCTTCGGCAAGTTCCAGGCGCGTGCACCGGGACAGACGCTTATTCTTGCAACCTATCTTGGCGTGACGGGGCAGGCGACGATGACCGTCCGGAACTCCAATGCCATTCCGCCGACGGTGACGACCCAGCCGGCGACTTTCATCACGTCCACGTCTGCGCGTTTGAACGGCAACGTGAACCCGCAGGGCTCGGCGAATGCATATTTTGAATACGGCACAACGCCGTCATTGGGGCAGACGACTCCGGCGCAAACCCTGACCGGTATCGCGAACATTCCAGCGTTCGTATCGCTTTCGGGCCTTGCGCCGCAGACGACCTACTATTACCGCGTGGTTGCGCAGAACCAGTTTGGAACTGCGGTCGGCCAGGTCATCTCGTTCGTCACGACCCCGAATGGCGGGGGTGGCGGCGGTGGCGGTGCAGCGACGCTCGTCATTGTTCCCGCGAATCAGGCGCTTGAAATAAGCCAGACATGGTTCTTCTCGGCAATGTACGACGCTGACGGTGCCGGGCCGCAGAGCCAGGTGTCCGTTTCCACGCTCGCGAACTGGGCGTCTGCTGACCCGAACATCGCGGCGTCATTCGGTTTCGGAAAATTCCAGGCGCGAACTGCAGGCCAGACGGTCATCACCGCGACCTATCAGGGCGTGACCGCGCAGGCAACCATCACGGTTCGCCAGACGGGTACGGCACCGTTCATTACGACAAAACCGGCGACGAACGTCACACAAACCTCCGCGACATTGAACGGCGATGTGAATCCGCAGGGGAGCGCGACGGCATTCTTTGACTACGGCACGTCGCCATCCTTGGGACAAACGACGGGCGCGCAAAATCTGACGGGCATTGCGAACATGCTCGTGTCCGCTCCGCTCACCGGTCTCCAACCCAATACGACCTACTACTTTCGCGTGCGCGCGCAGAACCAGTTCGGCACGATGACTGGCCAGACGCTTTCCTTCGTAACGTCGCAGGGCGGCGGCGGAGGCGGCGGGGGAACGCCAACGCTTGTCGTGACACCTTCGGTTCGATTGCTTGATGTCGGGCAAACGTGGTTCTTCTCGGCGACCTATGATCCGGATGGCGCCGGTCCGATGAGCCAGCTTTCGGTTTCTACGCAGGCGCAGTGGACGGTGCAAAATCCGGCGGTTGCGATGTCGCACGGCTTTGGCAAATTCCAAGGCGTCGCGCCGGGACAGACGCTTATCACCGCGACCTATCAGGGCGTGACCGCGCAGGCAACCATCACGGTGCAAGGCGCCGGCGGTGGCGGTGGTGGCGGCGGGGGAGGAGGCGGAACGGGGACCATCGTCGTCATGCCGTCCAATGTCCTTCTGGTTCCGGGACAAAGCTACTATCTCTCTGTGTTCTACGATTCGGACGGCCCCGGCGGTCCGGCGGGCTCCATCTCAGTTTCTACGGGAGCGACATTGAGCTCATCCAATTCGGCTGTTGTTGGCGCGCAGGGGTACGGCAAGATATACGGTATCGCGCCGGGAACTGCGACTATTACGGCGACGTATCAGGGCGTTTCAGGAACGGCCGTTGTTACGGTTAGGTAGCCCCGACGCCCCAAAGGGGTCGGGGTCCCGACCTCCGGCGCGATGCCGGAGCGTCGGGAAAAACCCTTGATGTTCAGGGGTCCCCCGGCGTGGCCATGGGGTATTGACTAAAAAATGGGGGTATGATATAATAGCCACTATGCAAAATCGCATGACCATTGTTCGTATCGGTATCGCCGCGGCTACATTGGCCCTCGCGGTGTCTTTGCCGCACCTTGCCGGCGCGCAGTATTACGGGATTCCGCAGGCGCAAACCGGCCAAGCGACGGGTATGACGCAGAATTCGGTCATCGTGAACGGCTGGGTGAACCCCAATAATTCCCCGACGAGCTATCGGTTTGAGTACGGCACGAGCTATGGGTCGCTCTATCAGAACACGCAGTTCTTCCAGCTCGGTTCCGGCACCGGTTCTATTCCGGTCTCGGCGTCCTTGACCGGTCTCATGCCGAACACAACCTATTATGTGCGCCTCGTCGCGCAGAACGCATCCGGTCAGGCGGACGGCGGCGTCGTGACCTTCCAGACGACCTACAACTACAATTACAACTATTACAACCCGAACACATATAATCCGTACGGCAATTACGGCAACGGCTATATCAGCATCTCGCCGCAGAACATGACGCTCTCGGTGGGCCAGTCGTACTATTTCTCCGCCTTCTATGATCAGGACGGACCGGGCGGCTCCGGCGGCCAGGTCTCCGTTTCCACGATGGCGAATTGGAACACCTCGAACCCGAACGTTATTGCGCATCTTGGCGGCGGACACTTCGTTGCGCAGAGCGGCGGCACGGCGACCATCACCGCGAGCTATCAGAACGGTTTCGGCCAGGCGACCGTTTCCGTGTATCAGGCGCAGAGCGCGACCGTTGCGGAAACGCAGTATGCCGCGAACGTGACGCAGACCTCGGCGACGCTCCGTGGCGCGGTGAATCCCCAGGGCACGCAGACGACCGCGTACTTTGAGTACGGCACAACGTCGTCCTTGGGCACGCGCGTTGGTGACCAGACGCTCTATGGCGTGAGCGGTTCGCAGTATCTCACGCATCAAGTAACGAACCTTTCTCCGAACACGACGTATCACTATCGCGTTGTGTCGCAGAACCAGAACGGCGTGAGCTACGGGAGCGTTCTCCAGTTCACGACCGGCAGTTCCGGTTCGCAGCAGGGAACGGGCACGGGTTCCGGCACGTATACACCGCCGGTAACGCAACAGCCGACCCGACCGACCCAGCCGACGACGCCGTCGCGGCCGACAAGCAATACGGGTTCGTCCGGCGCTGGTCAGGCGACGGGAACATCCGTGGTGGCCATCACCGCGGGAACGGAAATGGGCACCGGCCAGCTTCCGGTCACGGTGAGCACGATGCGGCCTGAGCCGGGAACTGTTGTGCAATACACCGTTCGTTATAGCGTGAGCGGCGGCCCCGGCGTGAAGCAGGCGACGCTTGCGCTCATTCTTCCGGCTGATATGGAAATACTTTCGGCAACGCCGGCACCTTCGGCGACCTCGGTGAACGGCGCGACGTTCTCGCTCGGCGACCTCCAGCCGGGGACGAACGGTTCGGTCGTTGCGATGCTCCGCGTCAAAGACTCCGCGAAGCCGGGCAGCCAACTCACGGTGACGGCTATCTTGAACTACACCGGTTCGGCTGGGCAGGTACAGTCCGGCACGGCGACGACGCCGCTCACGGTCGTTCCGCTTGGCACGAACGCGGGGGAGGGCCGCGGGACGCTTGCATCCGCAGGCGACACCATCCCCGGCGGTTCGCTCGTGGTGTGGCTCCTCATCGGACTGCTCCTCGTGAACATTGCGCACTTTGCGTATCATGTTGCGAAGACGCGGCGGAAGCGCCCCGCGGAAGACCCGCGCGCGGCGGTCTATGCCGGCAATCACTACGGCAGTTATCCCGGCGAACATAAGGAGAAGCCGGCTCCGGCTCCGCGTCGCGACCTGCACGCGGCGATGATGCAACAGGCCGCCGCTTCACGGCAGTCGTCCGCATCCGCTCCAGACGGGAATGGTCAAGGTGGAGCGATCCGTTCGAACGGATTCGGCGCGACGGAGTAGACGGTCCAATCTTGTTTCAGAATAGCGCGGCCTCGCGAGAGCGGGGCCGCGCTTTATTTTCCTGCCATTTTCCGATATTCTGTTCTTCGCGGGCCGTTAGCTCAGTTGGTAGAGCGCCTCATTTGCAATGAGGAGGTCAGCGGTTCGAATCCGCTACGGTCCACCGGTACGTGTTACCGAGCGATGTTGTATGGCTGAATCTACACAGAACTTACCGAACCATATCGTCATCATCCCCGACGGCAATCGCCGATGGGCGAAGGCGCATGGCTTGCTGTCGTTTGCGGGCCACGAACGTGGCGCCGTGGCGGCAGAGAAGGTGTTCGACCACGCGTTGAAGCTTGGCGTGAAGAATCTCACCTTCTGGGGTTCGTCGTACGACAATCTCACGAAGCGTTCGTCGGATGAGGTTGGGTTTCTCCTGAAGCTCTTTGGGAATTATTTCGCGAGCATGTTGAAGGACGTGGACGGTATCTTGGAAAAGAATCGTATCCGTGTGCGGGTGCTTGGCCGATGGCGAGAGCAATTTCCGCCAGAGCTGCAGCATGTCGTGGAAGACATCATCCGCAAGACCGAGAAGAACGATGCGAGGAATTTCACGTTGCTCATGGCATATAGCGGTGTGGATGAGATGACCGCGGCGGTCCGTGCGGTTGCGGATGTGGCGCGGAAGGATGAAAAGCTCGTGGTCACGCCGGACGTTGTGAAGCAGGCGCTCTGGACGCGCGACTTGCCGCCGGTAGACCTCGTCATCCGCACGGGCGGGGAGCCGCACTGGTCGTCAGGGCTCCTCATGTGGGACGTTGCGGATGCCGAGCTCTATTTCACCGAAACGTTGTGGCCGGATTTTTCTCCGGAAGAGTTCGATAAAGCGCTTGCGTACTATGCGGGCAGGGAGCGGCGACGGGGGAAGTAGGGGAAGGCGGCGGTCTTGTTCCCGATTTTGTTAGCGAATACAATGAGCTTAGAAAATCGCAATCCCGCACAGAGCGGAGGGTTCGCCTAATGGTATGGCAACGGTCTTGAAAACCGTCGGGAGCAATCCCTTGCAGGTTCGAGTCCTGCACCCTCCGCTCTGTGCGGGGAAAAGCGCTATACCAGAAATGGTATCGTGAGTTCGAATCTCACCCCTTCCGCCAGATGAGCACGACGATTGTCGCGATATGGCCGAAATTTTTGCGAACACTTGCTTCCGCGTTCGTTGCGATATTTTTCTATCAATACATTCTTATTCCGCTCGCGGGGCCGGCGGTGAAGTTGCCCCTTCTTTTTTCGCCGTACTCCGCATTCGGGATGCTGCTTGTCGTATTTTTCTCCGCTGCGCATGCGTGGTATGCGCTTGGCCTGCGGAATGCGGCAGTGTTCTTCGGGATGAGCGTTCTTATCACGTGGTGCATTGAAGAGTTCGGCGTTCGTACGGGGCTTATTTTCGGCGCGTATTACTACACGTCACCCGGTCCGCTCGTGGGCCACGTTCCCGTGGAGATCCCGCTGCTCTGGTTCGGCTTGCTCTATCTTGGGTATGCGCTTGCGAACGCCATCGGTGGACGCTTGTTCGCCGGGCAGGGCGGGGGACGGTCTCGCCTCGTATGGCTTTCGCTTCTTGGCGCGGCGGTCGTCATGGCGCGCGACGCCGTTATTGAGCCCATCCTCGCGCAGCCGTGGATGCTCGGGCGGCCGTGGGTATGGGAGGAGTCGGGAGCATACTTCGGTGTGCCGGTGCAGAACTTTTTTGGATGGATGCTCACCGCGTTCATCGTGTTCGTTGCGTACCGTTCATATGAACGCACGCATCCTACTGCGCCGCTCGCTCCGCGTGCGCGTTTTTTTGAGTTGCTCCCCGTTCTTTTCTACGCGGGCCTCATGGCTGTTGACCTCATGAACCCGCTTGCACCACCCGGGCTGCTTTCCGTCGGACTTATCGGCATGGGCATTCCTGCGCTCATCGCCGGCGCGAACATTGTGCGCCGTACGTAGTTTATCCACCGGGCGCATTCAGGCGAACCGGTATAATAGGAGGTATGCACAACCTCACTCGTGAGGCCGGTCGCGCTTTTGGGGCGTCGCTTGTCGGCGTCATCGCGCTCGGTCTTTTTGTTGTTCCTGGAACCGGGAACGCATTTTATTCAGGGTCAACTTTTGATGCGCGGAAGGATGCCTATATTAATGACCAGGGGCGGAAGTGGGACACGAGCGACCCCATGAAAGGCGTGTGGGCGTGGTTGGAGGGAGAGCGGCGGGGCTTGCCCGACCCGATGATCGCCGGAAAGACACGGAAACAGCTTATCTCCGACGCGGTGACGTACATTATCGGCCCGGGATGGTACACCGGCGCGCTTCCTGGTCCGAACCCGGCTGGCAGAATGTACTACGGATATTATCTGGACCCGGCAACGCGCGTTATCTCGGATGCGGATGGGCAAAGGCTCCGCGACAAGCTGAATGAGATCGGTATCGGGCCGGGGAACGGCCGTATTGATTCGTCGTGGTGCGCGGTCGCGAACTGGCACTGGCCGCCGCTCGTAGGAACCTATCTTTTCAATTCACGCGTACAGAACTATGGGCAGCTTGAATTTCCGACACCCGACCCCGAATATCACTGCCCACCCTCGTTCTCGTATAACGGCCACACGTATGTTGGCGGCCAGAAATACGACGCAAAAACGCTCCTACGCGATTATTTGGAGTTTGAAATGGACAACCTGCTTCGCAGTGGGGACAACGAGGACCTTGCGCCGGCGTATTACGAATACCAAGTGCGTTCCATCGCATTGCTGTACGACTTTGCGCCGGACGCGGCGATACGGAACAAGGCGAAGATGCTCATGGATTGGCTCTTGTTCCACTATACCGTCGGTATATCGGTAAACCATCTCGCAGGCGGCCACGGACGGCACTATACGCAGTTCGAGCGCGGCGATGATAATCTGCCGGTCGGTATTTTCTTCAATCTCCAGCCAGACACCATGACGCGCTGGAGCGCACCGACGGATTATTATGTGTCCAGTTATCGGCCACCGCAGTACATGGTTGATTTCTTTCAAAGCATCAACGGCTCCACGCGCTCCGAGCCGGATAATTACTATCGCATTATTCGAGGGCATAATGCTGCACTTGGCGACCGATACGATTACATCACGCCGAACTATAGCTTGGGCGGCACGAAGCTCGGCACGGGTTGGGAGGCGAACGTGAGCGGCGGTCTCTCGAGCGCTCCCTTGAAGACGTTCTACTGCGATGTTCCATTGTCGTCCCCGACGAACGATTCGCATGGCGAATGGTGCAACGCGCCGTGCGCATACACTCGAGCGGATGGGAGCTGTTGGATGTGGTACTTGCTTGGCGAGGGCCAGCGCGGGTCACAGCATCGGAATGCGTTGTTCTCCGTGGGGACGCCATTTGCCCACGAACTCTTGTATGGACAAACATGGGATGAGTCGTCGTCCGAGAGCGGCTGGCAATTCCGGCGGAAGGGGAACGTTGCCCTTGCGATGCAGGTCGCGAACGATACGTCCGCGCTGGAGATGGCGACCGTGGGCGTTGAATATAGTGACTACAACGCATTCAAGAGCGCGGTGAAGAGCAATGCGTCGCGCGGGGGTTCATCGTTTCGGACGAGCAAGGGCATCACCATTACCGACGGCTACGTGGATGGAACGCTCCCGTTCGACCGGCTGGAGGTGTGGGAAGGAAACGTGGGTGGTGCCGAGCGTAAGTCCGTTGATTGGAACAATAACGTGATGACCATTACGAAGAATGGTATCTCGTGCACCTACGACTTCAATTCGTGGACATATTCGGGAAGTTGCGGGAACGCGCCGCCGGGGTATGTTCCGCCGTCGCCCATTCCTCCATCACCCTCACCTTCACCATCGCCGTCGCCCAGCCCAACACCATCGCCGACATCAGGTCCGAATCTTGTGCCGACGTCGCTCTCGTGGTCGCCGAACCCGGCATATCCGAGCGCGTCCGTCTCATTGTCTTTCATCGTGCAAAACTCAGGCAGCAAGGCGATGCCGGTTGCGACATTCGCACGGCTGAGCATTGATGGAAGTCAAACTTGTTCGTTCCAGGTGCCGGCGCTTGCTGCCGGTGCGAGCCACACCGTGACCTGCTCTGGTTTTTCAGGTATCACATTCGCGAAAACGCCCGGACACACCATATCCGTGCTCGTCGATGCGTATGGTCAGGCCGCGGAGGATAACGAGTCGGACAATACACTCACCGGATTCGTTCCTGTGGGAACTTCGGTTCCGCCGGCTCCTACGCCAACGCCTTCACCCGCGCCGGCTCCAACGCCCGCGCCCTCCGGGCAGAAGTTCCAGATCGGTGACCGCGTGAAGGTCACCGTAACCCAGGACGTAAGCTTGAACGTTCGCGCATCAGCCTCTACGAGCGGGAGCATCATCACGACTCAAAGTTCCGGCGCGCTCGGTACGGTTGTCGGCGGGCCTCAATCCGCAAACGGGTATATCTGGTGGCAAGTGAAGTGGGATAGCGGCGTGACCGGTTGGTCCGTGGAGAATTATTTAGAGAAGGCGATTGGCGCAGCTCCACCACCTGCACCTGCACCGACGCCTACGCCAACGCCGACCCCGTCGCCAACACCTACGCCTCCGCCGCAACCGGTGCCGCCGCCGGCGAGCGGTTCTTTGAACCCGCGATATCCGCGACTCTCGCACACGACCTGGGGAGGGGCGGTCACCGATTGGTATGCGCGATTCGACCTTATCGATAACGTTGCTTCAAACGACCCGAACTTTGCGCGCGCGATCAAAGCCGCGAAGCCCGGGCTGCCGGTCGTCGTGACCCGTGACTTCAACGCGGGTTTAAGCGAAGCGTTGAAGAACGTGAGTGAATGGAAAGTAAAGTCGTCCAAGGGTGTGGTATGCCCGCTCTACTTTGCAGGCGATGCATATTACAACTATACGGATCTCGCGCCGATTCGGCAGACCGAATACGGGCCGATGCGGTACAACGAATACATCAGTTACTGGATGACCGATCCAAAGAACATTGACCTTACGGTCTTTGACGGCGTGCAGACCGACGGATTGTGGAATGGATGGCAAGGCGGACTTCCGCCGTGCGACTCGGATATCGATATCGACGGCAATGGCCAGAACGATTTTACCGAGCCGGGCAAAGGCCGCGGCTGGGTTGATGCGCAGATAGATCAGGGCGCCGTGAAGGTCGTTCGGCTTCTTCGTCAGCGGATAGATTCGCTCTACCCCGGAAGGATCATCATCGTGAATTCGGGCGGACCGCACACGTTCGCAATGTCCGACACGAATGGCTATATGTCCGAGCACTTCCACGGGACATATCCTTTTGAGGGCGAACTGAACACGTATCTCAACTGGCTGCAGAAGAGCGCAAAGCCGTCCATGCCCATCTATGTGGCAGGCGGGAGTGATATGAACTACGCCGTGTATCCCTCGCGGAATGATTTCAGATTCATGCGGTATACCCTGGGGCTCACATCCATGGGCGATGGATATTTCGACTTTGGGGATAAGAGCGGCGGCGAGCATTACTGGGTGAAGTACTACGACGAGTACGATGCGGACCTCGGGTATCCGAAGGGTCCCGCGCAACGGTTACCGAACAATGCGTGGGTGCGGTTCTTTGACAATGGCATGGTCATCGTGAACGGCGCAGACACCGTGGATGTCACCGTGACGGTGCAGATGGTGCAGGGTCTCCCCGGATACGCTCCCGGCTCTACGGGCACATATCACCGGTTCAAGGGCGGGCAGGACCTTGCGGTGAACGGCGCGAACGCGTTGAACAATGGCGATCCATTCGATGCAAGCCATCCCATTACGCTCAAGGTCACCCAGCCGTTCGTGCAGACAGCAACGAGCATTACGCCGTCGCGCGCGGACGCTATTGTTCTGCTCCGCGAACCGTACTCCATCGTTTCCGACATCATCATTGATGACTGGAACTCGGGAACATCCCCCGGTTCGCCCTCGCCTTCGGAGAACAAGGCGCAGGATATGCCCGGTTTCACATTCCCGGGACCGTTGGTCCACTGCGATGCGGGTTCAAAATATTACACCGTGCGGTGCGCAGTGTATGAGGACCCGAACACGTCTCCGCCGGATGAACCGATGCTCTCACCGCCATTTGCGACCGCTCCGGGCGGGTCCGCGGCGCGCGCCGTCTATCGTCCGGGCATTGGTGTTGCCGGGAATTACGAGGTGTTTGAATGGCATGGCGTGCTTGCGTCCGGACAGCTTGCATCAAACGTTCCCTACATCATCACGCATGCTGGCGGGACGGCGACGAAGACGGTGAATCAGCAGCAGAGCGCGGGACAGTGGAATAGTTTGGGAACGTACTCCTTCAACGCCGGTTCTGGCGGGAACGTGACGATCTCCGCATCCGGAGCGAACGGGACAGTGATGGCCGATGCCGTGAAGTTCGTCTATAAAGGAGCGGGACAGCAACCGCCGCAACCGACCCCCGCTCCCGCACCAGCTCCGGCTCCTGCGCCAACCCCAACACCTGCACCGACCCCGACGCCTACTCCAGCTCCTGTTCCGGCGCAGCTCAAGATCGGCACGAAGATCATTGCGACCGCGAACCTGAACGTTCGCCAGGCCGCGGGCCTCAATTCCGGCATCATCGGTACGGTCATGAAGGGGGATACCGGCCAGATTATCGGCGGGCCGATGACCGCGGACGGTCTTGTGTGGTGGCAAGTGAACTGGAATGACGGCGAATACATTGGCTGGTCGGCGGAAGCGTATATTACGAGCAGTACCACGGCGGTTCCGGCGCCCTGCCCGGCGATGCCGACGGTCGCATCGTGTCCCGTGGGTCAGGAAAAATATGTGACGTTTAGCTCAACAGCATGCGGCACGTATTATGGCTGTCGGCCGGCGCCGATACCGACCCCAACCCCAACCCCAACACCAACACCCGCTCCTACCCCGTCACCTGCGCCGACGCCAACTCCACCACCGGCTTCGGGACGAGTCCCGACGTTGCCGGTGCCTGCGGATGGAACGTATGAATTGACCTTCAGCCTGCCGCTTGCCCGAGTTATTCCCGCCGATCTGAACGGCGACGGAACGCTCGACTTCGTGGCAGTGACGAACGCGCCTGCGCCGTCGCTGGCGGACGTGGTTGAGGCGAGATTGCATGATGGCACGAAGCTGTGGTCGTTCGATACGCGCATGGGTCCGAATATCGGTGGGAGGCCGCAACCGACAAGCTGGGACTTCAACGGCGACGGTAAGTGGGAAGTGTATTTCATCTACCTGGACCAACAAACCGGTCTGGTGCGGCATCGCATCGCTGATGGTATGACCGGAGCTCCGCTCGCTGACGATACTCAGCCATGGGACAACTACTTGGAGGGACACTATGTAGCGGTCGCGCATCGCCAGGGAGTCCCGCGTGTTGTGTTGGGGCTTGAGGATATCGGTGGGGTGCGGACCCGCGTGTGGATGTTCGAGACGTGGACCGGAACCTCATGGAGTTTGAAGCCGATGTGGCAATACGACGACAACACGAAGAACGCGATGCACGACATGATCCGGACCGCCGATGCGGACCAGAATGGCGGAGATGACGAGATCTTTGCCGGGTGCTTGGTCCTGAACGCGGACGGTTCCCTGCGATACGACCTGAATACGCAATGGCTCGGCTGCACGGCATCCGATCAATCGCTTGTCGGGTTCTTCAGCTCGAAGAAGCCGAACGATCTCGTGTATGCACTTGGAGGGAGGGAAAATATCTCTGCGGTGTGGGCAAAAACCGGCGAGGTCATTTGGACCTATCGTGCGGTAGATGAGTTCCCCAACTGGTTACACTGGCATTCCGGATGGCTCGCAGACCGCGACCCGAACATCCCCGGCGCGGAGATGCTGGCGGGGAATAAGAATGGGTCCGAATATAAGCGTATCCGCGTTGACGACGGTTCGTTCATCAGTGGGCCCGACGAGTTTTGTCGTCCGGTCTTGTGGACGAGCGATAATTATGCCGAGTGCGCCCATCAGTATGCGGACAATACCCTACAACTTCGCGCCGATGTTGGCGGGCCGGGGTGTGAGGAGATCTTCGGCGTGACGAGCGATCCGAAGACCATGCTCGTGACATTCAACACGAGCTGCGGCAGCACGGTGCCGTCGCGTTGGGCAAATCGCCAATACCGTCAGGATGTTGCCCTCGGCATGCAGTATGCATCGTACTGGCTGGGTGCGCTCGTGCTGCCGAGTTCGGGGTCCGCATCCACTCCAACACCCACGCCCACTCCATCACCAACTCCAACGCCCGCGCCGACCCCAGCTCCTTCCGGCCGAACGAACGTCGCGCCGTTCGCAACCGCAACCACGAACAGCGAAGCGGTCATGCACCAGCAAACAGCCCAGAAAGCGATAGACCGCGTGATCGATGGTTATCCAGCTGATTCTACAAAAGAGTGGGTCACGGAAGACCCCATTCATGTTGGCGGATGGATCAAGTTGACGTGGAGCTCTCCCGTTACGATCGATGAGATCGTGCTCTATGATCGGAAATCCCCGAGCGAAAACATTACCGGGGGGACTTTGGTCTTCAGCGACGGAACGACCATCCAGACCGGCGCCCTGAACGATACCGGGCCGACGAGCATCAAGCTGACTGCGAAGACCGTGACGAGCGTCACTTTTACCGTGACCGGCAAGGGTTCTCTGAGTAATGATGTCGGACTTATGGAGTTCGAGGTGTATGGAATCATGAGCGGCGTTGCATCACCGCCGCCTTCGCCCATTGGGGGCAAGTTCCAAATCGGCGACCGCGTGCAGGTTGTGGTTGGCACCGGATTGAACCTGAACGTGCGCTCGTCGCCAAGCACGTCCGCGCAGATCGTGGGCATCGAACAAGACGGAGACCAGGGAACGGTCATCGGCGGTCCGCAGTCGGCGAACGGGTATATCTGGTGGCAAGTTGCCTACGACGACGGAACATCCGGCTGGAGCGTGGAAGATTATCTTGTGAAGGTGGCGACTCCCGCACCGACCCCGACACCAACTCCGACCCCGACACCAACTCCGACTCCCACTCCCACTCCCACACCGACCCCTGTTCCCGCGCCAGGCCAGATCAAGATAGGTGCAACCATCACGGCAATCGCGAACCTGAACGTTCGCCAGGCCGCGGGCCTCAATTCCGGCATCATCGGCGTGGTCTCTGCGGGCACCGTTGGCCAGATCATTGGTGGACCTCTCCAAGCCGACGGTTATACCTGGTGGCAAGTGAACTGGAATGGCGGGGAATATATCGGCTGGTCGGTGGAAGCGTACATGACGGGTGGAGAGCCTTCGCCGACGCCTGCTCCGGGCCCAGCACCGGCACCGGGTCCGGCCCCAACGCCGAGCCCGATGCCGCCGCCCATATCAAGTGGTGGAACGGGCGCGGATGGTAAAACGTTTGACCAGCGCAAGAGTGATTGGATAGCTAATCCGACCGGCGGAGCGACGTGGATGGATTTCAACCCGATGAACGGACGACAGCATATTCTTGGATGGGCAGAGGCTGGCACTCATGCGAGTTGCCGCCAATTCCCGCCGTTCGATGAGGCGACACCGTGCTTAAAGAACGTCGATGGATCGTGCATGTCCTATGTCGATTCGTTGAATGGTTCGGAGAAGCTACTCGACGGCACGTACCATGACTTACTGTGTGTCGCTGGCAGTATCCCCGGCCTCATTCTCTGGTCAAGCCAGTCCGGATCGTTCGGTGCGGCAACGCTTGCGCGGCTTCAGATGCAGTACAACTATCCGAGTGGGCAGTTGCAGCAGTTTTTCAAAGATATCGTCGGCGACGGCAACTTTTTGGACTCGTCGCCCTCCGATACGCAGGGTTCCCGTGATATGCAGCCGCTCATGACTGCCACGCATTACTTGGCGGCGATGAAGTCTCCGGGCGGCACGACGATGTTCGCAGATCGTGGGCCTTCGTTCTCGCGAGCGTTCTCGTACGGTGGGCGAACGTATGTTCCGGGCGGCGGACCGTACAATGCACTGACATTCACGCGCGATTGGCTCTTTGCACAGATGGATGAGATCCTGAAACAGCCGAACGCCGAAACCAATTCGGCATCGTACCAATCGCGGGCGATCTCCGCATGGCGGTTGCTCTACGACTTTGGCGAGCCGGATATGCGCACGCGAGCGAAGATGTCGCTTGACGCGCTGTTCCTTGATGCCGGGATGCAGTTCTCGCTTGGGGCGAACCAATGGGGCGGACTGCTCGGACGGACCTACCGGGCGGTATACGAGGGCGGATGGAGCGACACCATGCCGTGGTATGTGTACTGGGGAGCGAAGTCTATCCACAGCTCGGGTCTTGAGGGATATGCGTCTTCGTATCGTTTGCCAGCGCTTGTGGAACAGATGCCGCATCTGAATGGTAGTGAGTGGCTCTTAAAGCGCGACTCCTATCGGAACAATACGTTTGCTTCGGAGACGTTCGTGCTGGCTGCTGGTCCGGATGGCGGACAGGATTGGCGAGTTGTAGTACGCAGAAGCGATGGCGGACGCCCCTTTGAGTTTTGGGTGAACGACTATGCGGGTGACTTGGATAGCGCGGCGTGCGGTGTGGGCGGTCAGACCATGAACGGGCGGACGGTCTCTACGTGCGGCGGAGGAGAGTGCTATAGCTGTCTTGGCGCGAACGGGTCGCTCTACCGAAACAACATCCTTTTGGAGAACTTGTCGAACCCGGTCATGCATCTCTCGTCCGGCGGACAGTCGTTCGATCAGGCGCAAGGCAAGCTCCAGGCAACCGATCAGTGGTTGAATGAATATTGGATGGGGAATGGCCAGTGGAACTACTACCGAGAAGGGGATACCGCCATCGCGATACATCCGGGGCCGGGGACCGGCGGTATCGAGATCGCGCGCATTGACCCCGGGTGTTCTGAGGATTTCTGCTACTCATCGTGGAGCGCGTTCACGTCTGCGCCGCGTTCGGTCGGAAGCGGAAGCTTTACGAACGGCAAGGGACAGGTGGTGAGCAGGAATACGACGTATACCCGTTCGTCCGGGCGGCTCGCGGCCTCGGCGGGAGATAACGCGAATCTCGTGACCTGGTCGGGGAACGTGATGACCGTCTCGCGCGGCGGGCAGAGTTGCACGTACGACTTCAATTCGTGGACGTACTCGGGGAGCTGTAACTAGCGCTCGTTGGCGCATTGATTTGTCCACACCGCCCTCGGCAGGCGCGGTGTGGAAGGTCGCGGTATAATGGAAGCGTCGGAAGCGTCCCGCCCTCCATAGCGAGCGGGGCAATTATTCATATCATGACGCATATCCGTCGCGCTGGGTCGTTCGTTCTTCTCTTCACAGTCGCAATTCTTTCCTTGGGCGCGGTATTCGCTCCGGAGTCGGCAGATGCCGCCGGAAGCTACCCGGTCCTTCGGCCGAACGCGGGCCCGAACGATTACCAATTGCAGCTGCCGTCAAATGTCGTTGTGTTCCGCTATGTGTTCGGCGACCTGGACGGCGACGGCGACCTGGATCCGGTCGTCAAAGCGACGTATCCAAAGAATGCGTCGGAGGAGTATTACAAGATAGAAGCGTATCGCGACGACGGTACGAAGCTGTGGAGCCACGATACGAACTATCCGAACCGTGTGGGCTACGGCGACTATATCCATGAACTGAATCTCGTATGGGACCTGGACGCGACGGGCGGCGCTATCCAGGCGGCGGACGGGAAGTGGGAGGTGGTCTACAACTACATGCGGAGCGACGGCAGCTGGGGGCTTCGCGTCGTTGACGGTGCGACCGGCGGCATCCGCGCAGATCAGCCGTGGCCGGGACCGACGAACGGACGCGCAGGCCAGCATCGCGGCACCATCGCATATTTGGACGGCCAGACCCCGACCATCGTGGTGAACGACGGCGGTGAGTACGGACCGGGGCGCATCTATGCTTTTGATAAGAATCTCAACAAGCTCTGGGACTACAGCCCCGGTTCATCGTACGGCGCGCACATGGTCATCGCGTATGACCTTGACCGCGACGGCAAGGACGAGGTCATCGTGGGCGGGACGGTGCTCGGCGAGGGGGGCGTGAAGAAGTGGTCCATGTTCGATAAGGGATACGGGTATATGGACCTCGTGCAGCCGGGCGACCACAAGCCGGGGAACGGCATGGCGGAGATCTACTATCTGCCGACGCAGACGCCGCGGGGAGCGTGGGGGACAAGCAATCCCATTCTTGTAGACCAGAACGGTAACATCGTCTGGGAGAATACAAGCGTATTCTATTGTGACCATAACGCGCGCGGTTGGGGCGCGGATGTGACGGGCGACGGCCTCGCGGAATTCTATGCGGAGGACCACACCTACGATGTCTGTCCCGAAGACGGGTCCATTCCGAAGGCGTCCTACGACAATTGGGGCCAAGTTTTTGACCGCGGCATAGATAAGGGGAGAGTGTTGGATTCGAACGGCAACGGGAGTTATGAGTTCGGGCGTTGGGATGCTGCTGCGGACTTGAATGGTGACGGTGGCGAGGAAAACATGAAGTGGGACAACACCGGCGGGCAGATAACAGTGTCCTTCGGTTCGGGCGGTTCCACGCCGCATCGGTGGGGCAATCGGAGCTACATGGTGCAATACACCTCGTACGCATCGGGGTACGCGCCCTATATGTACACGCCGCGTGCATCAGTGCTTTCCGGGCAGATCGCTCCGACCCCTCCGCCGCCGTCTCCTGCTCCTTCACCTTCGCCGACACCGTTGCCGGCACCGACGCCGACGCCCGTTCCTCCCGGCGCTCCGCTTCCGGTGACCGGCGGTGGAACAACATCTGGCGTTGATCTTGTTCCGGATGCGATCTGGTGGTCACCAGATCCGTTGAATCCCGGCGCGAGCGCCGAGGTCGGTTTCCGCGTGGTGAACCAAGGTACGCAGGCAGCGGGCGATTTTCATATCAAAGTATTGAAGGATGGGACGCAGATCTGCGATTGGAACATCGCCTATCTTGGTGCCGGCGCGGACTTTGAGCGCGGGCCCGGACTTCCGGACGGTTCGGGATGTACTGGCCAATACGGTTTAGTGAACGCACAATCACCCGGGCATCAGTTGACGCTTGTTGTTGATAATCTTGGCCAGGTCGGGGAGAGCGGCGAGAATAACAATACGCTGAATCGGTACGCCTCGGTCGGCGGCGGAGGGGCACCGACGCAGTCAACGAAGTTCTCCGTTGGCGCTCGCGTGCAGACGACCGCCAACCTGAACGTCCGCGCAACAGCGGGAACGGGCGGAACACTGCTCGGTACGCAGCCAGCCGCACGCGGTGGCGTTATTACCGGCGGGCCGACCGTTGCGAACGGGTACACGTGGTGGCAAGTGAACTACGATTCGGGAGCGGATGGTTGGAGTATTGAGGATTACCTCGTCGCGTCATCTTCCGCGCCTCCGACGCCCTCGCCGACACCGACACCGACACCGACACCGTCTCCGGCCCCGACGCCAGCGCCCGCGCCGAGCCCAACATCGCCGCCACTCATGCCCGGCCAGCTTCCGCCTGCGCCGGCGCCCTCTGCGGGTTCTCCCGGCAAAGTGAATATCGCTCCGCAGGCAACCGCCACAACGAACAGTGAAGCGGTCCAATGGCAACAGACGGCTACGAAAGCGAACGACCGCATCATCGACGGCTGGCCGAACGATTACACGAGAGAGTGGGTGACCGAAGATCCTATCCACGTCGGCGGCTGGCTGAAGCTCACCTGGAGCTCCCCGGTCACGATAGACGAGATCATTCTCTACGACCGCAAATCATCCGTCGAGCAGATAACCGCAGGCACTTTGACCTTCAGCGACGGCTCGACCATCCAGACCGGTGCGCTGCAGGATACCGGCCCGACCCGCGTTACATTCGCCGCGAAGACCGTGACGAGCGTCACCTTTACCATCACCGGCAAGGGGTCTCAAAGCAACGATGTCGGGCTTCAGGAGTTCGAGGTGTATCAGGCTGCAGCTATCCCGCCACCTCCTCCGCCACCTCCTCCGCCACCGGCGGTTTCCGGCCCGAACCTCGTGCCGACCTCACTTACCTGGTCGCCGGATCCGGCGTTCCCCGGCGCGACGATCCACGTGTATTACTCCATAAGCAATAATGGAGACAAACAGGCTCCTGCGTCGTATGTGTTGGTAGCATACGACGGCAACACGCTCTGTGGGCCGAACGTTCCTGCGCTTGCTCCAGGTGCCACGCATTCCGATAGTTGCGCTGGATACCAAGGAATCTTCTTCGCAAAAGCCCCCGGTTATTCCGTGGCATTGACCGTTGACCGCGACAAGCAGATCGCGGAAGCATCGGAGTCCGACAACGTCATGACCGTTTACATTCCGGTTGGCGGTTCTCCGACGCCCGCTCCCTCGCCGACGCCGACTCCTGCGCCGTCGGGACCGCCCGCGATCGGCAAGTACATCACCGCCACCGCGAACCTGAACGTTCGCCAGGCCGCGGGCCTCAATTCCGGCATCATCGGCACGGTGATGAAGGGCGACACTGGCCAGATCATCGGCGGGCCGGTACAAGCCGACGGCCTTACCTGGTGGCAAGTGAACTGGAACGGCGGGGAATATATTGGCTGGTCTGCGGAAAGTTATCTGACTGGCGGTGGGCTTCCACCTACTCCGACCCCAGCCCCAACACCGACGCCGACACCGACGCCAACACCCACGCCGACCCCAACCCCAACGCCAAGTCCGATTCCGGGAGCGAAATTCTCCATCGGGGACCGGGTTCAGGCGTCGCTTGATGCAAATGTCGGGCTGAATATCCGCACCGCTCCCGGGACGACGGGAACGGGCGTTCTGGGCGCGGCCCAAAATGGTGCGCTCGGTACCGTTATCGGTGGCCCACAGTCCGCGAGCGGATATACCTGGTGGCAAGTGAAATGGGATAGCGGCGTGACTGGTTGGTCTGTGGAGACCTATCTCGTGAAGGTAGCGGGTCCAGCTCCGACCCCGTCTCCGACGCCTTCGCCAACCCCGACACCCGCTCCCGGCCCTGCGCCAGCACCGTCCGGCGGCCTCTTCCTTGATGACTACGAAACGGCCGGATGGAACGATCCGGTGGGGCCGCAGAAGGCGCTTCGTACCTTTACGAACACCGCCGTTGCATCGGATGCTGTCGGTACGCAGTTGTACTGTGGGCGGCAGGAGATAACGAGCGAGCGCGCTCACTCCGGCAGCCGCGCGCAGATGGCTGAGATCATTGACACGTCATGCAGCTCGTTCCCATCAAAGGTGACGATGCGTTACTATCCCGCGTACTACGATTACAAAGTGCCGGGACCGCCACTGCTCACAACGGTGTGGGTATACATTGATACAGTAAACTGGTCTTTGGCGCACGGCGGGCGGCTTGCTGTGCACGGAGTCTCTGATGGTTCGGCGGGCGCTGCGAAACCGATATATTCCACGCAGATCTACGCTGACCGTTCCATGGGTCTGAGCTGGGTTGCTGAAGATCCGGGGTATCCGAAGAAGAACGTGCAGGTACCGCTTGGCCAGTGGTTCCTCACGGGAACATTCATTGACCAAAACGGGCGGGTTTCCCTGTGGGTTGGAGACCAGCTCGTGAGCCAAGGGCAGTTCTTGGCCGATGCGATGGGCGGGCCGATAGATAACGTGTCCATGGTCCATTTGGGACCGTATGGCGACAATAACGGTCCGATGAAGTTCTATCAGGACGACTTCAAGATCATGGGCGTGCGTGACCTTGCAGAAGCGCAGGCGATGATGAACGCGGAGCTCCGCGCGTATGGCTCCGGATCTCCTGTGCCCGCGCCGAGCCCAACCCCGGCGCCGAGCCCCACGCCAAGTCCGACTCCGACCCCAACCCCGTCACCGACGCCGGTGCCAGGTGTCTCTGGTCCTGACCTTGTGCCGACGGATCTCTGGTGGTCGCCAGACCCTGTTTCGTCGGGGGGTTCGGCGACGGTTGGATTCCGCGTGAAGAACCAGGGAACCGTGACGGCTGGCGATTCGCATCTGAAGATAACGAAGAACGGTGTGCAGATCTGCGATTGGTACATTGGTCCGCTTGCTCCCGGTTCCCTTTTTGAGCGTGGCCCGGGGTTAGCGGGCTCCACGTGCTCCGGCGCGAACGGCATTGTGAACGCGGCGCAGAGCGATACAGTCGTGCTCACGGTAGACGATCTTGCACAGGTCGGTGAGACCAATGAGTCAAATAACAGCATGAGCCGGAGCGTTTCAACGTCCGGCGTAAGCGCACCCCCACCGGCGCCAACTCCGAGTCCTTCACCAACTCCGACGCCGACGCCGACGCCTTCGCCTGCGCCGTCACCAAGCCCGACACCAGTGCCGACGCCGACGGGTGGCGTCGCATCACTTCCGGTCCCGGCGAACGGAACATACACGTTGAACTTCACGAATCCCGTTGCGGACGCGGTCCCGGGCGACTGGAACGGAGACGGCGTACTGGATTTCGCCATCAAGAGTGAAGCGAGCGGAGCGAACCAGACCTACAAAGTGGAAGTGCGCCTCAATAACGGCACGAAATTGTGGGAGTTCGACACCGGTTTGAACCCCAACGATGCCGCGTACAGTCCGAACGAGTTCCCGCTCCTTGCATGGGACTGGAACGGGGACGGCAAGTGGGAGATATACTTCCAGTATTGGAAGAACGGGAATTGGTGGCATCGCATCGTTGCTGGCGATACCGGCACCGTACTCACCGACGCGCAACTACCGCGCGATTGGTGGCAGATCAAGAGCATGGGTGCGATCTCGTATCGCGGCGGCATCCCGCGCATCGTGGTGAACATAGATACGCGGTGGCTGTGGATGTTCGACACCTACAATGGTTCCACGTTCTCACTGAACAAAATGTGGGAATTCTCGGATGGAAGTTTGATGGCGCACGATATGATCCGCGTTGCTGATGTCGATCGGAACGGCGGCGATGACGAGATCCTCTTCGGTTGTGGCGCGGTGAACGCTGACGGCTCGCTGCGATATCGATTATCCAGCGTGCTGCAGGGCGCTTCCTGTGGCGGTTCGGACCAAGTGCTTCTCGGAACATTCGTACCGAGCCGGCCGAATGACCTCGTCATGATAACCGGAGACAACGACGGCAAGCACGTTGCGGCAGTGTGGGCGAAGGACGGGTCGCTCCTTTGGGGGCACGACATGCGCGCGTTCTTCAGCGGTGTGTGGACGCACTTCCACACCGGGTGGGTCAAGAAGACGGCGAACGGCGCAGAGGTATTTGCCGAAGATCGTGACACGCCGCGCTGGGTGCATATTGATGTGCCGACCGGAAAGATCCTTGGGAGCGGAACGACGGACAATTCCGGCCAGCCCTCGTGCAGCGGGAAGCCCATCAAGTGGACGAGCGATGACTACGATGATTGTGTAGGTAAGCGCGGCGAGCTTGGCCGTGCGGATGTTGGCGGGCCGGGTTGTGAAGAGAACTGGGAGCGGAATGGTACACAGCTCTCCATAGAGTTCAACACCTCGTGTGGTGCATCCACGCCGTCCCGATGGGCGAATCGCGGATATCGACAGGATGTGGTCACACTCGGAAGCGGATATTCCGCCTATTGGCTTGGCGGGGTCGTGCGATAACCGCCGCGTAGGAGCGGTGTGACGTTGTGATATACTGAATCTCATGCTGAACAAAAAACCAACAACGCTCTCATTTGTGGGGCTTCTCGCGGTCGTCTTCGTTGCATGGGTCTTGTGGCAGTGGGTTGTAGCATCCACCGGGCCGGGGCCGTACGATGCGTTCGCGCAGTGCCTCAAAGAAAAGAAAACCGTTTTTTACGGCGCGTTCTGGTGTCCGCATTGTCAGAACCAAAAAGAGATGTTCGGTAAATCCGCGCGGTATTTGCCGTACGTGGAGTGCTCGTTACCGAGCGGGCAGGGGCAGACGCCGGTTTGCGAACAAAAAGGCATCAAGGGATATCCGACGTGGGAATTCTCGGATGGGAGCCGGCTTGCGGGAGAAGTGAAGTTGCAGACGCTTGCTGAACGAAGCGGGTGTGCGCTGCCGGACGGAACGTAGCGTGCCATGGTGCCTCCGGAAACGGTGAACTCGTTCGCCGCGGCGCTTACCATCGTCGCGCAGGTTGCGGCGGCGTTCCTCTTCGTCGGCATTCTTCTTGAGCGGCGGGGGAATGTTCCCGCATATATCACGCTCCTCCGTCATCATGCGCTCCGCGCCACGTTTGCGGTGGCGCTCGCTGCATCGCTCGGAAGCATGTTCTATTCGGATATCATGGGATACGCGCCATGCGTTTTGTGTTGGTGGCAGCGGGTCTTCATGTATCCGCAAGCGGTCATCGCAGGCGTCGCGCTGTGGAAACAAGACCGTCGCGCGCTAAGCTATCTTTCGGTGCTTGCGGCGCTCGGCGCGGCCATTGCCGGGTATCATTATCTTCTCGAATGGGGCCTCATTCCCGCTGGCCTCTGCCCTGCGACGGGCACCGGGCCAAGCTGCGCGCAGCGGTTCGTCTACGAGTTCGGGTATATTTCCATCCCGCTCATGTCGCTCACGGCGTTCGCGCTCCTCTTCCTTATTGCGTTCATCGGACAGAAAGAGCATCGCATTGATTCTTCCGGAAAAACGGGCTAAGATAGGCCCGTGCCAGAGTAGCTCAGTGGTAGAGCAACGCTTTCGTAAAGCGTGGGTCGGGAGTTCAAATCTCCCCTCTGGCTCCAAGTAAAAAGCAAAACATTGATACATGAAAGAACTTACCACTGTGTCAGAACTTGCGACCGAAGCCCGGCGGCTGGCCGGGCGTCTTTGAGGTAGAGCAGAAGGAAATCCGCGTGAAGGAGCTTACGGCGCAGATGTCCGACGCCGATTTTTGGTCGGATCGGGCGAACGCCGACCGGACCATTCAAGAACTGGGGGAGTTGCAAGCGCTCACGACCAAATTTCGCGACATAGAGCAGAATCTGGTGACGCTTGAGGCGGCGTTTGACGAGGCGCTGTTCTTTGAGACGCGGCGGCTCTTCCGTGCGTTAGAGCTCGCGACGCTTTTCACGGGGAAATACGATGGCCGGTCAGCGATACTCGCGGTCTATCCCGGCGCTGGCGGGGACGATGCAACCGATTGGGCGCGGATGCTTTTTGAGATGTTTGCGGGATATGCGAAGCGCCGAGAATGGAAAACCGTCATGTTGGACGACAGCCCGAATCGTCGCACGATGGAGATCCGCGGTGACCACGCCTATGGCTGGTTGAAGCGTGAGGCAGGCGTGCACCGGCTGGTGCGCATCTCGCCGTTTTCTTCGCAGAAGCTGCGACACACATCGTTCGCGCTCGTTGAAGTGGTGCCGGATCTGCCCGCGCAAGATGCGTCAAAACTTGAAATACCCGAAAGCGACCTGAAGTGGGAGTTCTCGCGGGCCGGCGGGCCCGGGGGACAGAACGTGAACAAGGTGGAGACGGCGGTGCGGGTCACGCACCTGCCGACGGGCCTTGTCGCATCGTCGCGCGCGGAGCGCGCGCAGGCGCAGAACCGCGAGCGGGCGCTCTCGCTCCTCAAAGGGAAATTGGTCCATCTCATGGAGGAGCATCACACGCAGGAGTTCGAGGCATTGCGCACGAAGGTAAAGCCGGAATGGGGAAATCAGCTTCGTTCATACGTGTTGAACCCGTATCAGCTTGTGAAGGACCATCGTACGGAGACCGAAACGTCGCAGGTTGACCGGGTGCTCGCGGGCGATTTGGACATCTTCATTGAAAGTGAGGTAGAGAGTAATCCCGAATATACGAATCAAAAATAATATACGAATGTGATGGTAAACAGTCGAGCGTTGAAGCGTACCGACCTCGTGCATCCACAATTGAGCTATCTCATTATTGGCGCTGTGTTTGAGGTGTTCAACCGTCTCGGGTATGGCCATCGTGAAGAGTATTATCAGCGTGCGCTTGCCGAAGAGCTGAAAAACATTCACATGCCATTTGAGCGCGAGAAGCCGATCGCGATAGAATATAGAGGTGTCTCCATTGGCAGATACATCCTCGATTTCGTCGTGGATAGTAAGATTGTTGTAGAATTGAAAGTCCAGCCTAGATTAGGGTATAATCATATCAAGCAGGTAGTCGCATATCTTACCGCGACCGGGTTGGATCTTGCCTTGCTTGTTTGGTTCACAAAGGATGGCGTCAAATATCGGCGCGTTCTTCGCCCTAAATAACACCATTCGTAATTCGTGCACATTCGTATATTCGGGATTACTTCATGATCGCTTTCCAGTCCGTTTACAAGATATACAACAGCCACGCGACGGCGCTTGATAATGTGGATTTCCGCGTGAGCCCGGGCGAGTTCATCTCGCTTGTCGGGCGTTCCGGCGCAGGGAAATCAACGGTCATCAAGCTCTTGATCGGCGAGGAGAAGCCGACTCGCGGCCGCATATTTTTTGGGCAGTATGAAGTAAACAAATTGAGAGATAGCGAGTTGCCGACGTTCCGGCGGCATATCGGCATCGTGTTCCAGGACTTCCGTCTCCTTGCGGCGAAGAACGCGTATGAGAACGTCGCGTTCGCGCTTGAAGTTGGCGGACGACCCCAGCGGGAGATCGCGGATCTCGTTCCGCAGGTGTTGGATATGGTCGGTTTGGGTGACAAGATGAAGAACTTTCCGCATGAACTTTCCGGCGGTGAGAAACAACGGGTCGCCATTGCGCGCGCTATGGTGCACCGCCCCGAAGTCATCATCGCGGACGAGCCGACCGGCAACCTCGACCCATTCCATGCAGCAGAGATCATCGATCTTTTGAAGAAGATCAATCAGTTGGGAACGACGGTGATCCTCGCGACGCATGACAAGGACATCATCAACTCTATCGGCAAGCGCGTGGTGACGCTTGACCGCGGCCGCGTCATCCGCGACGAGGAGAAGGGGAAATACATCTTGGTATAATCAGCATATGTTTACCGTCCTTTCACGCATCGTCAATTACGGCTTCGTCAATTTCTGGCGGAACGGTTGGCCGTCCGCCGCGACCGTCGCCATCATGGTCTTGGCGCTCCTCGTGTTCTTCTGGCTTATTGTGTTCAACGTAACGACCGAGCGCGCAGTGATGTCCATTCAGGACAAGATAGACATTAGCGTATATTTCAAATCGGATACGCCGGAAGATGAGATCCTGAACATCAAGCAATCCATCGCATCGCTCTCTGAAGTGAAGAGCGTGGAATACATCTCGAAAGATCAGGCGCTCCAAAAGTTCCGGGAAGACCACAAGGACGACCCCATCATTATCGAAGCGGCGAACGAGTTGCAGGAGAATCCGCTTGTTGCATCGCTCAATATCAAGGCCAAGGAGCCGAGCCAATACGGTCTCATCGCGGAATATCTTGCGGGGCCGAACCTGATGCAATGGATAGACAATTTAAGTTATGCGAAGAACCAGGAGGTCATTGATCGCCTGGTGAACATCATCAATACCGTGAACCGCGGTGGCTTCGTGCTGACGATGGTCCTTGCGCTCATCGCGGGGCTCGTGGTCTTCAATACTGTTCGGCTCGCCATCTATTCAAGCCGCGACGAGATCAGCATCATGCGCGCGGTGGGGGCCTCGAATGCGCTGGTCCGCGGACCGTTCATGGTGGAAGGCATCATCGCCGGCGTACTGGCCGCGATCTTGAGCGTCATCATTGCCTTGCCGACCGCCTATGTGGTCGCTCCGTATGTGGGCGCGCTCATTCCCGGATTCAACGTGTTCCAATATTGCTATACGAATCTCGGCCAGTTGTTGCTCTACCAGCTTGCGTTCGGTCTCGGCGTTGGTGTGGTGTCCAGTTTCGTTGCAGTGAGACGGTACCTCCGGAACTAGGTTCCTAAAACCTGGAACCTATATCTTTTTCAGCGACGCTACGAGCTCGGCGAGGTCGGCGGTCGCAACGCCGATGACGCTGTCCGCGCCGCCGTAGTAGACGAAGAGCGTGCCGTCCATCACGACCGCGCCGCAGGGGAAGACGACGTTCGATATCTGGCCTTCGCGTTCATACTTCATTTCGGGCGTGAGGAGCGGAACGTCGCTCCGCGCGATGACCTCCGCTGGATGGTCCTTTGCGAGGAGCGCTGCGCCGAGCTTATAGATATTTCCGGGATTCGACACGCCGTGATATAACAGGAGCCACCCGTTCGGCATCTCAAGCGGCGGGGCGGCGATGCCGACCTTCACGTTGTCCCACTTGTCCTCGCGAGGGCCGAAGAGCGTCATGCCTTCGAGCCATCGCCCGGGCGGCAGGATGGGCTCCGGCGTCGCGTCGATGCATACGTTCTTCCCGAGCCGATGCAGGATAACGTAGTGGTCGCCGATCTTCTTCGGAAGAATGCAGGCGTCCTTATCATCATAGTTCGGCGGTGAAATAGCGCGTGTTGGCTCCCACGCGTCCCATTTTTTTGCAAGAAAATCGGCGAGCGAGATGGAAGAACAGGCGACGCGCGGCGGTTCCGCGCCATTGTATGCCGTGTAGTAGAGATAGATACGGTCGCCGATCCTCGTAAGCCGCGGGTCTTCGCACCCGGAGTTCCCGTTCGGGATGCGTTTTTCCTCAATCGGGGAGCGAGGGACGTAGATGGGCTTGTTCGGCCGTTCGTCGATGTGGAATCCATCCGTTGACGATGCATACCCGAAGACGGATGTGTTGTCCTCTGCCATCGCGCGATAGACGAGATGTACCTTTCCGTCCTCGTAGAGCGCGGCAGGGTTGAAGACCGCCTTCGCTTCCCACGCGAGCTCCGCGCGCGGCGCGAGGATGGGATTTCCGGCGAAGCGGATGAGCTCGTTCTTTTCGGTCAGGCGATGCACGACGGTCGGCGGCGCAGGCTTGAGCTCGGCCATGAGTTCTGCGAGATCCATGCCGGCAATGGCGCCAGTCGTATCTGCGGCGCCGTAGTAGAGGAGCGCTTTCTTGTCCTGCACGATGAGCGCGCCTGACGGGAAGACGATGTTCGGCGCGATGCCATGGAGCTCATATTCTTTCTGCGGCGTAATGAGTGGTTCCTTTGTCTTTCCGATGACCCGCCGAGGGTCTTCACGGTCAAGAAGCGCCGCACGTACGCCGAAGGTCTTGTCCCATCCTGAACGATAGTTCGTGATGTATGAATAGAAGAAAAGCCAGCCGTCTGCGGTGCGCTGCGGCGGCCCGCCGGCTTCTATTTGGTCCTGCGTGCGGTCGAGGAGGGGAATGATGTGCTCGTCCAGTTCGGCATACCAGCGCTCCCAGTATTCCGGTGACCAGATATCCTCTTCGCGTTCAAAGAGCGCGAGCGCGATCTTCGCAGGCGGTCGGTCGGTGTTCACGGTGAGGATAGCGGCGAGCTTTCCTCCGAGGCGTTCGGGGAAGAGCATCATTGCTTTGGAATTGAACGGCGTGACCGGATGTTTCTCAAAGGTCACGAAATCCTTCGTGACGGCAACGCCGATCTTGATGCCGTCGGCGGAAAAAGGGAACACGGAGAGCGCGGTGTAGAAGATGTAATACTTTCCTTCGCAGAACGTGATGCGCGGGTCCTCGCAGCCGAACATCTCCCAGTCGTGCTCGGGCGCGATGAGTTGGCGTCGGTCGCCGAATCGCAGCGGGTCATTACCGCTTGCGTATCCCACGGTGGAGAGCGCAAAATGCGCACCGCGATGCTCCAAGGGTTCGGAAAGTGCTCGGTACACAAGGTGGTACGTGCCGTTGCCGTCCGTCGCGATGCACGGATTGAACGCCGCAGCAGCTTCCCAGGGGCGCTGGGCGTCCGGCGAGAGTATGGGATTTTCCGGAAATCGTTTGAAGGATCCCGTCATCATGAATCGGTGGTTGTTCAGTGTTTTGTAATGTGTCCGAGGAACTCGCGAAGGGGATAGCTCGCGACGCAGGTCACCGTGTCCGCGCCGCCGTAGTAGACATAGAGCGTATCCTTCAGCACGACCGCGCCGCATGCATAGACGACGCCGGATTTATAGCCGCTGTTCTCGTATACTTCGTCGGGTTCCAGGACGGGACCGGGGGAGCGCGAGATGATCTTCGTCGGGTCGTTCTTGTCTAAGAGGAGCGCGCCGACCTTGTAGCGGTTCGGGTCGCGCGTGTCCATGGCGTGATAGAGCACGAGCCATCCTTCCGGTGTTTCAATCGGCGGTGCGCCGACGCCGCGCGGCATGTTGTCCCACCGGTCCGGTTCGCCCTTCCCGGTATAGGCGCTTGGGATATGTTCGCCATCCGCGAAGTCCAACCGGTCGAAGTAGTCGATCAAGACGCGCGGGGAGATGCTGTGGAGGACCGCATACTTGCCATGGATCTTCTTCGGGAACACGACCCAGTTCTTATGCTGTTCACCGGGCTTTGAGATAAGCGCGGGTTTTTGCCACTTCCAGCGGTGCGCAAGAAAGTCCTCGGTGCTGATTGAAGTGAGCGCGACGCCCGGGGGATGCCGGCCGTCGAATGCGGTGTAGGTCATGTAGACCCGGCCATCCACTTCGGCGATTCGCGGGTCCTCGCAGCCGCCGAACCCGCCGCCGGAGAACGATGGGTATCGTTCG
>CAZMPQ010000004.1:0-38533 GCA_964568535.1 uncultured Candidatus Saccharibacteria bacterium | reverse complement strand
ACATTGCCTCAGATCATTGGCTACACTGTTGATCTACACTGGTTCTGCACCCGTCCGTTCACCATTAGCCACGATGGAAGACCTGCCCATGAAACGCGTTGTATTCAATCAGAAAGGGGGGGTTGGGAAAACAACCACTGCCGTGAATTTGGCGGCTTATCTTGCGACGATGGGCAAGCGGTCGCTTGTCGTTGATTTTGACCCGCAGGCGAATGCCAGCTCCGCGCTCGGGATGAGCCCGCTTGCGCTCAAAAAGAGCATTTACCACGGCATCATCGGCCAGGCCACACATCAGGAGCTGATGCAGACCTCGGAGGTGCGGAACCTCCATTTCATTCCTGCGGCGCCGCATCTTGCAGGAATCCTTGTGGAGCTCGTGCATGTGCCGGAGCGCGAATATTTCCTGCGGAAGTTCCTGTTGCCCATCCGCCATTACTACGATTACATGTTCGTTGACCTTCCGCCGTCCATGAGCTTGCTTACCGTGAACGGGATGATGGCTGCGGACGAGGTGCTCATTCCGGTACAGGCCGAGTATTACAGCTTGGAGGGCATCGGCCAGCTTTTAGAGACCATCGGGCTCATCCGGCAGAACTTGCGGCACGACCTCAAAGTGCGCGGAGCGTTGCTTACGATGTTCAATAAGCACGAAAAGCTTTCGCGCGAGGTGGCGAAGAACCTTCGCGCGAACTTTCCGCATGCGGTCTTTGAGGTGGAGATACCGCGGAACGTTGCGCTTGCAGAGGCGCCGAGCTTTGCGAAGCCCGTCGTACTCTATCGGCCGGACTCGCCGGGCGCGTTGGCGTATCGACGCCTCGCAGAAGAGTTCATTCGTGGAGACCGCGAGGCGCTTGCTGCCTCTGGCGGTGCGGGGCTTTTAGGATTCGGGAATTTCAACGTGGCGGTGTGAGGGTAATCGCGAACAATGCAAATGGCGGCAAATAATGCGAATATAGCAGCGACATGAACGACGAACTACGCGATGACGAGCCGGTATTGGGAAGGGGTTTAGAGTCACTTATCCCGCCCCAGCGCCCTTCGGCAAATTCAGTGGGGCAGAGCGATTTGGGGCACATTTCGTCGTCCAGTGAGCCGACACCGCACATTCATCCGACTGCGATGCCCTTCGACCCGGCTCAGGACAAGCCGGTAGAACCAGCGGTTCCGCTCATGCCATCGGGCGATGTGCATGGCGCGGTTCCACCGCCTGCGGCCGTTCCCGAGCCGCAACCCGTCGTTCCAGAACCCGTTCGTCCTGTGGCGCAGGAGCCGAGCGAAGCTCTGATGCCCGCCGGGAAGTATCCCGACGCTATTTTCCATATTGAGACGGACCGCATTGTTCCAAACCCCGACCAGCCGCGGCGGAATTTTGACGAGGAAGGCATTCGGGAGCTTGCGGCGTCCATCCGCGAGTTCGGATTATTGCAGCCGCTTGTGGTAACGAAGGTTGAGCGGGAGACCTCGACCGGCATGGAAGTCGTTTACCAGCTCATTTCAGGCGAGCGGCGCTTGCTTGCGGTGCGGATGCTCGGCTTGCCGCGCGTGCCCGCCATCGTGCGGAACATCGCTTCGCGGCAGGAAAATTTAGAACTCGCCGTTATTGAGAACATCCAGCGCGAGAATTTGAATCCCGTTGAGCTCGCGCGCGCGTATGCGCGATTGCAGGACGAGTTCCGGCTGACGCAGCGCGAGATAGCGTCGCGCCTGGGGAAGAGCCGCGAAACGGTGGCGAACACCTTGCGCCTCCTTGACCTCCCGGCGGATATCCAACAGGCGGTGGAGCGAGGACAGATCAGTGAGAGCCACGGGCGGTTATTGCTTACGATAGACAATCCGGCGCTTCAGCAAAAACTTTTCAAGGACCTTCTGGAAAATCGGATGACGACCCGCGAGCTGTATCACAAGGCGAAGGCAGGCAAACCGAAGCAGGGTGAGCTCATCGGCAGGGGCGGCGAGCGGGCGACGCCTGAAGTGAGGTTCTTGCAGGAGCGGCTCTCGTCAGAGCTCGGTGCGCCGGTTGCGATCCATCAGAGCGGCGAGGGCGGGCGCATTACCATCAGTTTTTATTCCGACGAGGAATTGCAGAATATTTTGAACCGCTTGGGCGGGGGAGCGACGGACGTGTAAATGAAAAGCCGGGGTCCCTACTTCAGGAGCCCCGGCGTGTGCGGGTGCGGAGAGTGTGTCAGTTGCCGTCGGTCGTCGACGTGCGGCGCGTCATGAACGTGATCTTCGTTCCGTCGATCGTGTAGGTGGAGTTGATCGTGCTCCGAACGATACGCGTTCCTTGGAGAAGGAGCGCGAGCCGCTCCACCTCTTCTCGGTTCGCATGATGCGTCTGTACTCCAGCAGCCGCGCGGAGCCGCTTCACCTTCCCGGTCTTCAGGGCTGTGAGGACGGGAGCGAGATGCGGGTTCTTGTAGGCTCGCTGGGGCTCGTGCCCTCGCGTTTCGATGGTCACCGAGTGACCATTCCCGCCGTGTCCAGAAACGGTCACGCGGATGCGGGGCGGTTCGGCAACGGCAACGTTGTGCTGCATGCCCAGACTCTCCTTTCAATGATGAGAACCGCTTTTGGCGGTCTAAGTGGTGATTCTACGCTTTTCAGCGCACGAGTCAAATCACGCCGCAGGCTGATGGTGCACTTCTCGCACGCCGGAGATGTTCTTCAATTTCACGGCGAGCTTTTCTATTTTCGCCTTATCCACGGTGCTCACGATGACGCGGTCAACGGGCAGCTTGTTCTTCGGCGTATTCGCCGTTTCAAAACTCACGATGTTCACGTGCGAACGGCTGATGACGGTCGTGATGTCTTTCATCATGCCGAGCCGGTCTTCCACGACCAGGCGGAATTCCGTCTTCGTCGCTTCGCGCTTGCCGCCGGCCGCGCGGCGTTTGGCTGAAAGCGCCGCGCGGATATGGTCCCGCGCTGCGGAGCTTTTGACGAACGTGAGCCAGTCCTCGGACGGCTTTTTACCTTTTTGCACCAGAACCTCCACGATATCGCCGGACTGCAGTTCGTGGTTCAAGGGAACAAGCTGGCCGTTCACTTTCGCGCCGACCGCCGAGTGGCCGATGTCGGAGTGGATGTGGTAGGCAAAATCCACAGGGCTTGCGCCTGCGGGGAGGTCGATGACGTCGCCTTGCGGCGTGATGGCGAAGACCCGATCCTTGAAGAACTCCACCTTCATCGCGCCGAGGAACTGCTCGGGATCGTCCTCCGCGCTGCGGTACTTGGCTTGCCAGTCCTTCAGCTGTTCCACCCATTTTGCTGTTTCCTCGATGTTCCGCGTCGCAGCTCCCGGCGCGTGTCCCTGTTCTTTGTAGAGCCAATGCGCGGCGATACCGTACTCGTTCTCCTCGTGCATTTCTTTCGTGCGGAGCTGTATCTCGATATATTTGCCGTCCGGGCCGATGACGGTCGTATGGAGCGAACGGTAGTTGTTGGCCTTGGGCATCGCGATATAGTCCTTAATACGGCCGGGGAGCGGATGCCATTCCTGATGGATGGCGCCGAGCGCGGCGTAGCAATGTTCCACGGTTTCCAAGATGAGCCGGATGGCGACGAGGTCGTAGATGCGCGAGAGGTCCATGTCGTAGCGCAGGAGTTTCTTGTGAAGGGAGTAGTAGTGCTTTGCGCGGAAGTCGAGGCTCACGATTGGAATGTCCGCTTTGCGCACAATATTTTCCAGGGTCGGTTTGACGGTTTCCAAGTAGCGATGCCGCACTGAATATTCTTCGCTCACCTGGCGTTTGAGCCACCGCTCCTCGCGCGGGTTCAAATAGGGGAACGCGAGGTCCTGCAGCGTGCCGGCGAGCTCGTGCATTCCGAGCCGTGCGGCGATGGGCGCGTAGATCTCGGCAGTTTCTAACGCGATGCGTTTCTGTTTCTGGGGCGGGAGTGCGCCTAAGGTCTGCATGTTGTGCAGGCGGTCGGCGAGCTTCACGAAGACAACGCGGAGGTCTTCGGAGAGCGCAACGATCATTTTGCGCAGGTTCTCTATCTTCGCTTCCGCGCCTCGGTACTTCACGCGCGAGAGCTTCGTGACGCCATCCACAAGGAATGCGACTTCTTCACCGAATTCTTTGACGAGCTCGTTGCGGGTCACTGGCGTGTCTTCTACGACGTCGTGGAGCAGCCCGGCCGCAATGGCAGTCTCATCCAAGCGCCATTTCGCAAGCGTTTCTGCGGTCGCGAGCACGTGGTTAAAGTACGGCTCGCCAGTCTTGCGTTTCTGGCCGGTATGGGCTTTTTCGGCGAACGCATAGGCGCGACCGATGAGAGAATCGGGTTCTTTCCGAGCGGCTTCCTTGACGTTTCGACTGCGTTCGACGTGAACGGTCATGACTAGAGTGTCATGCGTCAAGCGCCGTGCGTCAAGCGTTAGGGGGTGTCCGGCGTTCCTTCGGTCGCAGGCGGTTCAGCCTTCTTCGGTGTTTTTTTGCGATATGACGCGCGTTCGCGCTTCGGTTTTTCCGGCGCGTTGGGGTCGTAGATGGGCGGCTCTTTGGTTGGGTCGGTCCAGACGGCGAAATCGCACGCGGGATATTTGCCACAGCCCCAGAAGAGCTTGCCGCGGGCGCGGCCCTTCCGAACTCGGCGCTCAATGAGCTCGCCCGGGTCGTTCTTCCGGTCGTCGGATGCAAGGCACTTCGCGCACTTCACGCCGGAGGACTTCGGTGGTTCTTTCAAGGTTTTCGTGGTTTTACAGTCAGGGAAACCCGAGCATGCCATGAACTTTCCGAATCGGCCGAACTTGATAATCATTGGCTTGCCGCATTTCTCGCATTTTTCGTCCGTCACTTCTTCGGGCATGATATCCTTCTTCGCGACCGTCTCATATTTCTCCGCGAGGTGCTTGGCGAATGGGCCGTAGAAGTCACCCATGAGTTTCCGCCATTCTTCCTTCCCTTCAGCAACACGGTCCAGCCCTTCTTCCATCTTGGCGGTGAACTCAATATCCACGATCTCCGGAAAGTTCTCGGTCAAGACCTTGTTCACGAGCGTGCCGATCTCGGTTGGGATGAAGCGGCCTTGCTGTTTCTCCACATAGTTCCGCGCGAGGATGACGGAGATGGTCGGCGCGTAGGTGGACGGCCTGCCGATGCCATACTGTTCCATGGTCTTGATGAGCGACGCTTCGTTGTAGCGCGGCGGAGGTTCCGTAAAATGCTGCGCGGGTTCCACGGTGACGAGCGCAAGCTCCTCGTTCTTCTGCAGCTCAGGCAGTTCCTTTTCTTCCAATTTGACCGGCCAGATCTTCAGATACCCGTCGAATTGGAGCGTCGAACCGTTCGCAGCGAGCAGATACGCGTTCTCGTTCGCGCCGTGTTGAGCGGCGACCTCAACGCGAACGGCGTGGGTCAGGGCCGGCGGCATTTGCGAGGCGATGAAGCGCCGCCAGATGAGGTCGTAAAGGCGGTGTTCGTCGCGGCCGAGGCCGAGCGCGTCGGGTGCGGCGTGCGGGTTCGTGGGGCGGATGGCCTCGTGTGCCTCCTGGGCAAGGCGGGAGGTGTTCTTGAACTTCCGCCCGCCGGGTAACGCATACGTTTTGCCGAGGTTCTTCTCTATCCATTCGCCCGCGGCGCGAACCGCTTCCGGCGCAAGGTTCACGGAATCCGTGCGCATGTAGGTGATGAGGCCGTTCTCGTAGAGCCCTTGTGCAAGGTACATCGTTTTCTTGGAGGACATGCCGAGCCGTTTCGCGGCGGTTTGTTGGAGCGTGCTTGTCGTAAAAGGCGCCGGCGGATGTTTCTTCACCTCTTTTGACTCAAGGAGCGTTACGCGGTACGCGGCGTCCCGGAGTTCGCGGGCGATGTGCTCGGCGCGTTCACTATCTGGAATGCCGAACTTCTCAAGCGGCGTGCCGTCCACTGCCGAAAGTTCTGCGGTGAACGTGCCATTCTTTCCTTTGAGTTCCGCCGCGATGGTCCAATATTCCTGCGGTTTGAAGCCCTGTATCTCCGCTTCGCGGTCGGCGATGAGGCGCAGAGCGACGGATTGCACGCGGCCGGCGGAGAGTCCCCGCACGACCTTCTTCCAGAGAAATGGCGAGAGTTTGTAGCCGACGATGCGGTCTAGGACGCGGCGGGCTTGCTGCGCATTCACGAGGTTCATATCGAGGAGCCGAGGGTGTTTCAGCGCCTCGCCGATGGCGTGTTCGGTGATCTCGTGGAAGACGATACGTTCTACTCCTGAAACATGAAGCGTGGAGCCTGGAGCATCTTTGCTGGCCGCTTCGGTTTCATGTTTCAGGTTGCGTGTTCCATGGTCAAGGCCAAGGGCTTGTGCCAAGTGCCATGCGATGGCCTCACCCTCGCGGTCTTCGTCGGTCGCAAGAATGACTCCGCCGCTTTTCGCGGCAGTTTTTTTGAGCGCAGTCACCTGTGATTGTGATTTGCGGGGGATGACGTATTTCGGCTCAAAATCGTGTTCTACGTCCACGCCAAGCGTGCTTTTTGGCAGGTCGCGAATATGGCCGTAGGACGACTCCACGACATATTCTTTCCCGAGGAATTTGCCGATGGTCTTTGCCTTCGTCGGCGATTCCACGATGACGAGCTTCGGTTTCGTGTGTTTGCTCATAAATGATTCGCGATGTATCCACCGCCGCTTTCCCGGAGCGCGCCCCGGATAACGAGCGTGCTCAATATCTGGTTCACCGTCTGGGCATTCAGCTTAGTGTACTCAATGATGGTGTCAACCGCGAGCGGGGCCTGTGCGTTGCGGAGCGTTTGCATGACGCGTTCTTCGTCCTGCGTATATGCGCCGTGCGCGGTTGGCGCATCCGGCGCCGTGATGCCAAGCGCTTGGAGCACGTGTGCCGGCTCGGTGACGAGCTCCGCGCCGGAGCGGATCAAAGCGTGCGAGCCGGCGAAGTTCGGATGTTTTGCCGGGCCGGGGATGACGAAGACCTGGCGATTTTGCTCCAACGCGAATCTCGCCGTGGCCAATGAGCCGGAGCGTTCCGGCGCCTCAATGACAACGATGCCATGAGCGAGGCCGCTCACGATGCGGTTCCGTTCCAGGAAGCGGTATGGCAGTGCGGGGGAGCCGGGCGGGTACTCGGAGATGAGCGCGCCACCGCTCTCTAAGATGCGGTCAGCGAGCTTGGCGTTCCATTGAGGATAGACACGGTCAACGCCGGTTGCGAGCACTGCGGCGGTATATCCGTGCGCTTGGAGCGCTCCGTCGTGCGCTGCGGCATCGATACCGAGCGCGAGGCCGCTCACGATGGCGCAGCCGGCCTTCGCCAAGTCATGGCCGAATTGTTCTGCCACTCGCTTTCCTTCGGTTGTCGCTTTCCGTGTGCCGACGATGGCGATAGCTTTCATATCTTTATGCGGCAGCGTCCCGCGTACATAGAGCGCATGGGGCGGGAAGGGTATCTCGCGGAGCAACGTGGAGAACTCCTTGTCTTCTTGGAGGATGAGTTGGATGTTCTCGTCGGGCACTGGCGGTTCCTTGGTCTCTGGCGATGCAGCAAGCGCGGCTTGCCAGCCCCCATGCTTTTCATGGAGCGCAGCGAGCCGGCGATAGTCGCCGGCCATTGCGACGACGAGCCTGTGGTATGCGAGATGTTCGGGTGTCATGGCTCTGTATCGTACGACGCTGTCCATGTCGGGCGTATGATACAATACTATGGTATGGACGACTTCCGGAAGCAAGCGCTCGTGAACGCGGGGCTCATCATGCTTGGGTTTGCCGTGTGCGTCGGTGCGGCGGTGTGGTTTGCCGGAGGCGTGCGCGAGCAGGCGTCCGGCATTGTAGCGAAGCGCGCGCAGCTCAAACGCCATGCGCAGACCATCCAACTCCTCGCTGATTTCAAGCAGATATCTGGTGATGTTGAGCTGTATTCCAACAAACTCAAAGCGTTCGTGCCGACGGAAGATGAAATATTGGATTTCCGCCGATGGGTGCGGACGGTCGGAGAACGGTACGGCGTGACCGTTGGCGAGGTTGTCTTTCGCGGTGGCGGGGCCCAGCCGTCACTGGAAGCGCTCGGATACACTGATTTCGGTTTAAGCGCGGAAGGAAGCGCCCGGCAGATCGGAGACTTTCTTGAAGGCATCCGGTCGCGCTCTCCGGAATATCTGGCGCGTATCGAGGGATACGAGATGGTCGAGGGGGGGAATATGTACCGTATGCAGTCGTACGGCAAGTTGTATTTTCGATAGCCATGGACCGCTTGATGCGCGATAGACAAGACCTTATCTTGGGTATGTGTGCGTTCCTCTTCATTGGCGCGATTTTGAGCGTGTTCTGGTGGGGCATTGGAGTGATGATCACGGGCGTTGGTCGGAGCGTAGGCATTCCAAACACTGACATTGAGCGAGTTGTTGTTGATCTTGAGGGCGCCCGGGCGCTTACGAGCGAGCTTGAGCGGTAGGTCGCGAATCTCCGTACCATCTGGATTTTTTGAGGCGGTCCTCGTATACTCATCCTGCGCGTTGCGCGAGATGTTTGCGCGCCCTTAGCTCAGCCCCGACGCGTCGCATCTTGAAATACAATAAGGAAGTCGGGGAGCCGACCTCGGCGTCGGCTTGGTGGAGCGTCGCATTGATCCCTCACCTTTGCGCCTTTAGCTCAGTGGTAGAGCGTCACATTGACATTGTGAAGGCCGAAGGTTCGATCCCTTCAAGGCGCACAAAGGTGAGGGATGAAGGCCGGAGGTCCGATCCCTCCAGGGCGCACACGAGGACCTGATTTTACAGTGGTTCTCGTATGCGTGTTCCGGGCGGCTAGTTCAGTGGTAGAACGCCATACTGATAATATGGAGGTCATAGGTTCGATTCCTATGCCGCCCACCCAGTGATTGAGCTTGCTGTGTTATATGAGGAAGATGATTTTCTGGCAGTGAACAAACCTGCCGGGCTTCTTGTGCATCATACGAAGCAGTGTCAGGTGCCAGGTGTGAGGTGTGAGGACCGAACACTCGTTGATTGGCTTTTGGAGAACCGACCGGAGGTAAAGAACGTTGGAGATGACCCGATAACGCGGCCGGGTATCGTGCATCGTTTGGACCGCGAAACGTCCGGCGTCATGCTCGTTGCGAAAACGCAAGAGGCATTTCTCCGGCTTAAATCTTTGTTTGCGAGCCGTGGCATACAGAAGACCTATCTTGCTGTGGCGCGTGGTACGGTGCGGGAAGAGCGCGGGGTCATTGAGCGCTCTATCGGCATCGTCTCCGGCTCCACGAAGCGCAGCGTCCATTCTCAAAAGATGGTCAAGGAGGCAGTCACCGAGTACGCCGTCCGGCGGGCCGTGACACTTCCCGACGGGAGTGCAGGCACCTTGCTTGCGGTCTCGCCAAAGACGGGACGGACGCACCAGATACGGGTGCACCTTGCGTCCATCGGGCACCCGATCATTGGCGATAGCTTGTACGGCAAATCGCACAGGGCAAAGAGCAAGGGGCGCGACGGCAAACAGTGGATGACAAACAGCCAGCCGCAACGACTTATGCTCCATGCGTATCGGCTGGAGTTTAGTTCCGGACCGGGGAAGCGGCTGGTGATTGAAGCGCCGCCGCCCGCGGAGTTCACGCCGTACTTATCCACACGGCCAGAATCGTAAGCGCACGTCAGTATGCTATACTGGGGAACGTAGGGAATAGCCCGTTTTCGATCCTAAAGGCCAGTCCAACAATCATCATTATATTACGCATGTTGCATCGTATGCGGCGTAGAGCAGCGGGGTTCACGCTTATTGAGCTCCTCATCGTTATCGGCATCATCGTTATCCTTTCTGTGGTGGTCGTGCTGACGCTGAATCCAGCCCAGCTTCTTGCGCAGTCCCGTGATTCCCGCCGGGTGAGCGATTTGGCGGCGCTTCAGAGTGCGATATCACTTTATCTTGCTGACGTTTCTTCTCCGAGCGTTGGCAGTTCGACGGGGTCTGGACGATGTTATGTCCATGCATCAGCTTCTATTCCGAGTACGGGTGGATGCAGTGGGCGTTTTACTGGCGGCATGACGGCGACGACCTCAACGTTGCTTTCGGTCAATGGAGCGGGGTGGATGCCGATTGATTTCACGCAAATCAGCTCCGGGGCACCGATTTCCGGTCTACCTCAGGACCCAGTGAACAACTCGACCTATTTCATGGCGTACGCGAACACGACGGGTTCGACGTTAACGTATGAGATAAGCGTTGATCTGGAAAGTACAAAGTACACGAGCGGAAGTGGAAACCTGGAGAACTCGGACGGGGGAAGCAGTGCAACACTCTATGAGGCGGGAACGGCGGCCGGCCTGAATTTATAGTTGCCATTTGGGAATAGAAGCGCCCCCGCCGTGTCGGGGGCGTTTTGTTTCTGAGGCTGATATAATAGGGAGGTGCGAGCGTTCTTATGAGCTTATTCATCCCGCCTCAACAATTGCGGGCCATCCTGGTCCAGGAGAATCTCGTCAAACCGGAACGGTTCGACGAGCTTTTGGCGGTCGCGGAACGCAAAGGCCAGAACCTTATTGACGTTTTGGTTTCGGAGCGTGTTGCGGATGCGCAGTATCTGAGCACGCTGATTGCGAACACGTTCGGTGTTGAGCTTGCGAATCTTGGCGCACGCCAGATAGACGAGTCGGTCTTGAAGATGCTGCCGGAGCAGCTCGCGCGCCAGCGGCAAGTCATCATCTTCGGGCGCGATGCGGACGGCACCTACCAGGCGGCGATGGCCGATCCGGGTAATCTGGAGACGATAGAATTCTTACAACAACGGCTGAAGGGGCGTGTACGGCCCTATCTTGCCATCGCGGATGACCTGAACCGCGGATTTTCAGTTTACGGATTCCGTTCCACCGAGGACTTCAAACGCATCATTGAGGCGAACATTCAGGAGTCCCTGGTGAGCCAGGCAAAATCTTCCGAGGAGGCTGCAGCAGACCTTCCCATCGTTGCTATTGTGGACAATGTGCTTTCCTATGCACTCGCGCTTCGCGCATCAGATATTCATATCGAGGCGCTGGAGGATGGGCTGCTCTTCCGGTATCGGGTGGACGGCATCTTGACGGAGATCGCACGCGTGCCGAAAGCGGTGCATGGCGCCATCGTTGCGCGCATGAAGATACTTGCGGGACTCAAATTGGACGAACACTACAAGCCGCAGGACGGGCGATTCCGTTACCAGGTCGTGAACGATACCGTGGACGTGCGCGTCTCCGTGATGCCGACCTATTACGGCGAGAAGGTGGAGATGCGTCTTCTTGAATCGTCACAGAAGCCGCTCTCGCTTACCGAGCTTGGCATTTTGGATACGGATGCGACGATCGTCACCGATGCTATCAAGAAGACCTTTGGGATGATCATCGTGTGCGGGCCGACCGGGTCCGGTAAAACGACGACCCTCTATGCGCTGATGAACATCTTGAACCGGCCAGAAGTAAACATCTGTTCCGTTGAGGACCCCATTGAATACAACATGCGGTACGTGAATCAATCGCAGATCAATCCGCAGGCAGGTATCACGTTCGCGAACGGATTGCGCGCGCTCTTGCGGCAGGACCCGAACATCATTATGGTCGGCGAGATACGCGACAAGGAGACCGCCGGCATTTCCGTGCAAGCGGCATTGACCGGCCACTTGCTCTTGTCGTCGCTCCATACGAACGACGCGCCGACGGCAGTCCCGCGGCTCTTTGACCTGGATATCCCGCCGTTCCTCGTATCATCCACGCTGAACCTCGTCGTCGCGCAGCGGCTTGTCCGGCGCATCTGCTCATCATGTATCACCTCCTTTGAAGCAGGGGCGGACGTTCTGGAGGCCGTCCGGCAACAGTTTCACGCCATCGGCGTCGATGCTTCGGGCGGGAAGATGCCGAGCGTTTTCTATCGGGGAACGGGATGTAATGCCTGTGGCGGGACGGGATATCATGGCCGGCTCGGCATTTTTGAGATCATCGCGGTCAATGACGCCGTCCGCCGGGTCATCGTTGAGCCGCAGTTCGATCTGGATGCCCTGCGCCACGCGGCGCGGGCCGCGGGGATGCGCATGATGTTCGAGGACGGCATCGCGAAAGTGCAACTCGGCATCACGACCATCGAAGAGGTTATGCGTGTCATCAAGGAGTAATCCCGAATATACGAATTCAAGCGAATCTCCGAATATACAAATAGGTTAGGCGGGGTAACAGGATTACGGTATAATCGTGGTGTATGTGGGTCTGTATATTCGTATATTGAAACGCGATTCGCATATTCGGGAATACTCATGCTGTATCACTACACCGCTGCAGATAAGACGGGGAAGATCATCGAGGCGGACATTGACGCGGAGAGCGTCAATCAGGTTCTCCAGCATCTTTCGGGACGCGAGCTTCGGCCGGTGAACGTCCGCGCAGTCGGCAGCCAGGCGCGGTCATTCCGCGGGGTCTTCGGCGGCGTTTCCACGGCCGATAAAGTGTTCCTCACGCGATATCTCTCGCTCATGCTTCGTGTCGGCACCGACCTCCTTTCTGCCATCAATATCCTCATCGCGGACTTCGATAAGCCGTCCGTGAAGGCAATTCTCTTGGAGATCCGGGATAACTTGAGCAAGGGGCAGCCGTTCTATGAGACGTTCAGTAGATATCCGAGATATTTCTCACCGGTCTTCGTGAACCTTGTGAAGGCCGCGGAAGCTTCCGGAAGCTTACAGAAGACGTTCGAGGACTTGAGCACATCGCTGCAGCGGGAGGTTGAGCTCAAGAACCGCATTCAGTCCGCGTTCATCTACCCCATCATTCTTGTTGTTGTAGCGACTGCGGTCGTCTTCTTTTTGGTATCATTCGCCATCCCGCGCATCGCGAAGGTATTTGATGATAGCGGCGTTGATCCGCCAACCTTTTCGCGCATCGTGTTCAGCGTGGGGCTTTTTATGAATGAGTATGCGCTTCCGCTCTTTCTCGGTCTCGTTGTTGCGCTTGTCGGGAGCTGGCTTTTTTTCGGGAGGAACGAGGTTGGTCGGCGGCTTCTCGCCCGGGGCATTACGCATGTTCCTATCTTGAGCGGCCTCTATCGCGAGATAGCCATCCAGCGGTTCGCAACGACCTTTAGCGCGCTCATGCGGGCAGGGTTGCCCATTATCCAGACGACGAAGATCACGGCGGAGGTCGTCGGTGCGCAGGAGTTCAGCGATAGCTTGCGCCGTATCGCGGATGAAGGGCTTGCGAAGGGGCTCACGATGGGGGAGGCGTTCCGCCGCGAGACCGTGTTCCCGCGGGTCGTGACGAATCTCGTGTCCATTTCGGAAAAAGCGGGACATCTTGCTGAAGTGTTGGACACGCTTGCGGAATTCTACACCTCGAACATCGATGCGAAGATACGCGCGCTTGTCGCGGTTATCGAACCGCTCCTCCTGCTCATCATGGGAATCGTCGTGGGGACCATCGCGCTTGCTATTATCGTGCCGGTCTATCAGCTCACCTCGCAGTTCTAGCGCACATGCAGCGCCAACAGAACATCATCCGCCGGGGTGCGACCATCATGGAGATGACGGTTGCCGTTGGTATCATGGTGGTCATCGGCCTCGTAGCACTCGTGTCGCTCTCGGGTTGGCGGAATCAGGCCGGGCTGGATTCCGCGACGAAGCAGGTCGCGGCCCTTCTCCGCGAGGCACAAAGCCGTTCCATGACCCGCACGTCCGGCGTCATCTGGGGCGTGCATTTTGACAACACCTCAAGCTCATCACCGTTCTATGCGCTTTTCTCGGTTGCGTATTCCACCTCGACCGCACAGAAACGCACGCTGTTGCCGAGCGGTGTGCGTTTTTCAGAAACGAGCATTCCGGCGGGGTCGTCTTTGGATATCACATTCGCCGAACTCACGGGCGTCCCCTCAACTTCAACGACCATTCTTCTGGAATTCGGCGGGTCCGGCGGGGCGGCGGAGGCGAGCGTGTCGCGCTCGGGGAGCGGCCTGCTCTTTTTTGACGATTTCAATCGAGGAAGCCTATGACGGTACGACACATGTCACGGGTTGTGGTTGTTGCGCTGGCTGCAGCGGTAATCGTTGGTTTTCTCCGAGTCGCTTTCCTTGGTGTCCCCGTCGCGCAGGCAGCGTTCCCGAGTATTGTCGGAACAGCGACCTCTTCTCGCTCAACGAATGTCGCTGATGACACGATATTGCTTCCCTCGGGCGTGACATCAGGTGACCTGCTTATTGTGTTCCATTTTTCGGATGGAGGTGGGACGAGAACGTTTCCTGCGGGATGGAATGAAATAAAGGATACAACGTGCGCAAGCAGTTTTTGTAATGTTGGTGTTGCGTACCGCATTGCGACAGGGACTGTTACTTCGGTAACGAGCACGAAGAGTGTCGCAGAGAGATTCTCGGCAATTGCGGTTCGTATTTCATCATCATCGTGGCACGGGACGACCCCGCCGGAAATATCCACCGGCGCGACAGGCACCAGCGCAAATCCGAATCCCGATGCCGTGACGGCGTCGTGGGGCTCGGCTGATAATCTTTTTATCGCCGTGCATGCGTTCGATAATTCTGCCGGTGGAGGAAGCACAACAGCATACCCTACGAGCTATGCAAGCAATCAGACGCAGTCGCCGGATGTGAGCTCGGCGGCCCGTGGCGCTATTGCCAGCCAAAGTATCGCTTCGTCCACCGATAATCCCGGCACTTTTACTGTGTCAGCTTCGGACGAATGGTGGTCCGGTACGGTTGTCATTCGCCCGGCGGCGGGAGGCGGTGGCGATTCGTCTCCGCCGACGCCGAATCCGATGAGTTTTTCTTCCGCGCCGAATGATACCGGCACGTCAAGTATCAGCATGACGGCAACAACCGGCTCCGATACGACGACGCCCGTGGAATACCTCTTCACTTCAACGTCTTGTGTTGCGAACGGCGGCACGGGCGGTACATCGAGCAGCTGGCAGACGAGCACGAGCTATAGTGATGCTGGATTGCAGACGAATAAGTGCTACGCCTATACCGTGACGGCGCGGGATTCGGTGAGTCCTACGCCGAACACTGGTTCCGCCTCCGCGTCATCATCGGCGTATACCGCAGCTGCGGTCCCCGGCACGCCGACGTTGAGTGGCGCAACAACATCAACACTGAATCTGACCAACGCGGAGAATGGCAATCCATCAAGTTCTCCGACGACCTACTTTGCCGCGCAAGTCGTGTCTTCGACCCCAAACCATGCCGCCTGGGCAGGCAAGTATGTGGATGCAAGCGGCAATCCTACGTCTACTGCTGTGTGGCTGACGGATGCGGCGCTTGATGGGATGACGTTGCGTGGCCTTGCAACGAGCACGACCTACGGCGTGAAAGTGAAAGCGCGGAACGAAAGCAGCGAAGAGACATCGTTCGGAAGCGAGGGGCAGGGGACGACGAGCGCAGGCGGTGGCGGCGATTCTACCGCCCCGACGCCAAACCCGATGACGTTTGCGTCCGCGCCGAACGACGCAAGCACCTCAAGTATTAGCATGACGGCGACAACGGCATCAGACCCCTCAACTCCCATTGAATATTCCTTTACCTTCGCCGCGTGCGGCGCGAACGGCGGTACGGGCGGGACATCGAGTTCTTGGCAGACGAGCACGAGCTACACGGACACCGGACTTCAGACGAACAAGTGCTACGGCTACACGATCGCGGCGCGCGATTCTATCCCGAATACCGGAGCGGCATCAGCATCATCCGAGGCCTATACCGCTGCGAACGTACCAGGAACACCTACTTTGGGCGGAGCGACGGCATCCACGCTTGACCTGACGAATGCCGAGAACGGGAATCCTGCGAGTTCGCCGACAACTTATTTCGCCGCGCAGATCGTGACGACGAGTCCGAGCGATGCGACCTGGCTCAATAAATACGTGGATGCGAGCGGGAATCCGTCCGCGAGCGCCGTGTGGCTTACGGACGCTCAACTTGATGCGATGACACTTCAAGGGCTTGTGGCGTCCACGACCTATGGTGTACAGGTGAAAGCGCGGAACGAGAGCAGCGAAGAGACATCGTTCGGAAGTGAAGGGCAGGGGACGACGAGCGCCGGCGGAGGAGGTGGTATTGCGCTTGTCGGTAATGCGACCGGAACTGCATTCAGTTCGGCGACCGTATCACCAACGGCGAACTTACCGTCTGGTGTTCAGAGCGGCCACCTTCTCCTTGCTTGGATCGTGACAAATACGAATGCAACAACGAGCGCTCTGACGGGTTGGACGCAGGTCGGTTCTCGGGTCAGTCCCGGAACTGATTCGTCGGAATTCCTGTTATACCGGGTTTCGGACGGAGCAGAAGGATCGTCGTGGACATTCACCAATCTATTCACCGCTACGGAGATCGGTATGATCGTGGCCACGGCATGGTCGGGTGTCGATACGTCAAGCCCGATCAATGCGAGTAGCGGCACGGCGTCGACAGCCGTGACTTCTGTGAGCGGGCCGTCCATTACGCCGAGCCAGAACGATACGATGATCGTTCAATTTGTCGGCACGGATCCGAGCACGAGCGCGTATGCGGCAACGGACGATGCGAGCCCCGACGCAACGGAGATATTCGATGCGAAGGAATCGAGCGGTAATAGCAATGCGTACGCCGCCATTCAATACTACCTTCAGGGAACGGCAGCGGCGCTCGCTCTAGATTACAATCCGATCACCTCCGATGATTACGGCTACTTCCAAGTCGCACTAAATCCGTCCGCTGGCGGAGGAGGGAATAGCCCTCCGAGTGCGCCGACGCAAAACTCCCCATCGAACGGTGCGACCGACCAGAGCACCACGCCGACGTTTACGATGACGACCACGGACCCCGATGCGGACAAGTTGCAATACAAAGTGACCATCTATTCGGATGCCGGCTGTTCATCGGTCGTGCAAACGAATGATCAAGGGAGTTCGCAGACCGGCTGGTCGGGGCAGAACACAACGTGTGTATCGGGAAGTGACTGCTACACATCCGGGACGCAGGGAACCTATGCGACGCAGAGCGCGCTTTCAAATGGGACGACCTACTACTGGCGAGCAAGCGCGCAGGACCCGCTGGGGTCCGATACCTTCACCGATTCAGCGACGTGCAACAGTTTTTCTACCGTTGCAAGCGGCGGAACATACTGGACGATCGATTCAGGGAGCTGGAGCATTTCGTCGAATGCGCTCGCGGTGTCGCCATCGGCGGGAACCTATGCCCAGATCCACGCAACGGGGGAGGACCGTGCGGACGCTGTTGTGGATGTGCGCGTCAAGGCGAGCATTACCGGAAGCGGTGATGCCGGGCCCGTCTTGCGCGCCGACGCAAGCGCGAACCGTTATGTCATCGGCAATATCAGTTTTGCAAGCAGCTTGCACCGTATCCTCAAATTCATTTCTTCCGCATCGTCTACGCTGACGAGCACAGCATACTCGCCAAGCGCGGGAACGTATTACCAGTCGCGCGCGTCGCTTTCCGGTACGTCGCTTGCGTCATGGATAAATGGCGGCACAGCACGCTCCGCGACCGACTCGTCACTCGGCGCATCGGGGTTCATTGGCCTCGGCGCATACCGTTCGGGTTCCGCGGTGACCTTCACCTACGACAATTTTGCCGTGTACACTGGTGTCACCATAACACTCAACAACCTCCCCGCAAGTGGGTCATGGTCGGTTAGAAACTCTGCGGGGACGGCAGTCTCGCCATGTCTTACGTCAAATTCGTGGGACTTCACTGTGTCTGGCTATACAGGTGGCATTCCGATAGACTACGATAATGGAGGGGGAAGTGTCGCGGTGTGGGCGGAGAGTACGGGCTGTTCGCCAGCTGGTTCGCCAACGGTTACTTATCCCGCCAGTGGGCTTGCAAATGATATCGTCGGCGGCGATACGTATTCGTACACGGCTGCCGGCGGTGGCGCATCGGCTGCGACCGCCACGTCGAGTATTACCGTGAGTGCGACGGGACTTATCAGCTATTCGCCGTGAGGCCTGAAGCATGAAGCCTGAAACATGAAACATAAAGCATGAAGCATAGTATAATAGGGATGCATGTTTCAGGATTTATGTTCCAGGGTTCATGACCGGCGAGGCCAGTCGCTCGTGGAAGTGCTCATCGCGATAGCCATCGGCATCGTGATGGTCATCGGCGCTATTACGGCAGTTGTGCCATCGTTGCGCACACAGGGGAATTCCGTGCACGTGCAGGTCGCGGCCGCGCTGGGAAAAGAGCTTTTGGACAATACGCGCGTATTTGCGGAGTCCAACTGGTCCGCTTTCGCGGCGCTCAGCACGAGCTCGGTGCATTATTACTTAAACACGACGAGTTCGCCCTTTACGACGTCCACCGGCGACCAGGCCATTACGGTCGGGACGACCACGTACACGCGGTATTTCTATTTGAACGAGGCGCAACGGGACGTTTCCGGAATGCTTGTCGCTTCCGGCGGCACGGCGGACCCCTCAACGCGCAAGGTGACCGTGGCCTACAAATGGAACTTCGGTCCGACCGCCACGATAGTAACGTACCTCACGCGTTCGCGGAGCTACACATTCGCAGAGACCGATTGGAGCTTGGGCGGGGGGCAAGATGGCCCCGTGACGGCCCCGACGAGCCGATTCGGAACGTCGACGGGCAGTATTAATGTGCAAAGTTCCACCGGGTCTATTCTCTTGAATCTCTAATGAGCTTACTCACGCGCCGCAGAATTCGTGCCATTGGCGCTCTCCTCCTTCTGGGAGCAGTGTTCTTTGTTGATCATTACGCCGAGGCAGACACGGCGTGGTGGAACGCGAGTTGGACTGCGCGGCGGAAGATATCGTTCAAGACATCTACGATGACCGAGAGCTACACAGATTTTCCGCTCGCGGTCTTCCTGAACAGCTCGCGCGTGGATTATACGAAGACGCAGGATGCCGGACAGGATATCCGGTTTGTGAACGAGAGCGGGACGCAGCTTGCGCATGAGATAGAAAAGTGGAACGAATCAGGAACTTCCACGCTCTGGGTGCAGGTGCCGCTCGTCACGACCTCAAGTCCGAACGACCACATCTGGATGTATTATGGAAATTCTGGTGTATCCGATGGACAAGATAAGACTTCGGTATGGGACCAAGGGTATGCGCTTGTATTGCACATGAGCGAGACGTCAGGAACCCATTTTGATTCCACGACGAGCACGAACAACACGATTGCGATAGATGTGCAGCAGCAGGGGGTAACGACTGGCACGTTGGCCGGTGCGGATCGGTTCAGTCGAGCGAGCACCGATAATATCGACATAGCGGATGATCCGACGTTGGATTTGGACTTCACGAGTGGCGGATATTTTAGCGCGGAGGCATGGTTCCGGTATGACTCAGACCCGGGACATTCCGAAATGTTCATCGTGAATAAGAAGTCGGGAGGCGGAACAGGAGACTGGCAAGTTCATCTGTCGAGCGATAATACACTTTCGTTCTGGATGTCGGACAATTTGGGGAACACTATCCGGTCGAATGGAGGAACGCCGGTTGCGACGGGTACGTGGAATTATGTTGCTGCGCGATACAATAACATAGATTCAACGATTGCTCGGGTCTATCTCAATGGTCTAGAGGTCAGTTCGAATAGCAATGACCTAGCAAACGTGGAGAATGATAACCCACTCGTCATCGGCGAAGAGGGTGACGATGGTGCGGGAGTGCCGCGGGGATTCAATTTCAACGGCGTTATCGACGAAGTGCGATTCGCGCGGACGTTCTGGTCGCAGAACTGGTACTTGGCGCAATATCAGTCACTTTCCGACACGTTCACCTCGTCTACGCCCGAAGAAACGAACGGCGTGCTTGTACAAACCCACTATCGTTGGCGGAATGATGATGCGGACGAGACGGGCGCGTCGTTCTCGGCGAACGAGGACACTATTCTGACGGGCGTTGCGCGCTATTCCACCATCCGCTTCCGTGTCGGTGTCTCCAATGAAGGCACAGCGACATCCGGTGCGGCGCAGTATCGCCTGGAATATGCGACCAGTCCATCGTCCACCTGGACGGCTGTCGGTGGACCGGCATCCACGACAACACCTTGGGTCATTTGGAATTCCACGAACCTGACGGATGCGGCGTCCACGACGAATGTGACGTCCGGATTGACCGACGAAAATGCGACGTTCCGCGCCGGGCAAGCGAAAGATACATCCGTACAGGCTGCGGCGCTTGCGCTGGGCACGACCGAATTCACCGAACTTGAATATGCCGTTCGTGCGACGTCCTCCGCGGTGAATGGGCAGACCTACTACTTCCGGGTTACGGATGCCGGTTCGCCGATCTCCACATATACGAACTACGGGATGGCGAAAATCGCGACCGGCGCCGCAAGCGGCACAGTCATCTCATCCGTTATTGATAGCGGCCAGACGAACGGATGCGCGCTCAATAGTATTCTGTGGCAAGGGACGAAACCCGCGGGCACGGCAGTGAAGTTCCAGCTTGGGGTGGCGAACGCGACCTCCGGACCGTGGAGCTATCTTGGGCCGAACTGCACGTCCGGTGCGAGCGATGTGTATGCGCCCACGCCGGGTTCGTCCACGCTTCTCACGACGTCATGCCTCAATGGTTATCGGTACTTCCGTTATAAGGTCATTTTAGAGTCGGACTCGGGCGGCACCGCTACGCCGCGCGTGGATGATATCGTCATCAATTGGAGCCCATGAGGACCTGAAGCCTGAAACATGAAACCTGAAATATGAAGCACGGAATACGATACGGACCATTTTTTCTCCATCATGGTAAAATGAACAGGAAATGTTTCATGTTTCAGGTTCCATGTTTCGTGACCGGTCGGGGCAGGCGGCGCTTATCACGACATTCATCGTCGGTGCGACCGTTATTTTCGCAGGCATTACCATGAGCTTTCTCGCGACGAGTTTTCTCCAGGCGACCTATGGGTTCGAGTCGGCGACCCTTGCGAACGCTGCCGCGATGGCCGGCATTCAGGATGCGCTTCTCCAGCTCACGCGCAACAAGGATTTTTCTCCTGGTGTGTACAGTATTCCGCTCGGCACGGCGACGACGACCGTCACCGTGACACGCGGGAGTCCGACGTCTGACAAGATAACCATTCTTGCGACATCCACCGTGCGGCGGTATGAGCAGCGCGTGCGGGCAATTGTCTCAGTCGTTACATCCACAGGACAAATAGACCTTCTCTCATGGCAGACACAATGAAATTACGTCTCGGCGTGTGGTGGCGGAAGCTCCTGACGCTCCTGCGCGTCCGATCGGTCATTGGCGGGTTGGAGATCGGCGACATTGCGATGCGGTACACGCTCCTCGATGGGGAGTCATGGAAATTGCACAGCTTGCGGCTCCCGCCGGGCATCGTGGACGGGGGCGTTATTAAGGACTACCCGCAGTTCGTTGCGGCGCTCAAAGCGTTGAAGGAGCAAGTTCTCGGGCCGCAGAACGCTCGCAAGGAACTGAACGTGGTGGTGTCCTTGAGTTCCATCAATGTATACAGTCAGGTGTTCAGTTTGCCGATGGTCGCCGGGAGCAACCTGGAAAAGGCCATCCAATTGAACGTGCAGATGATATCGCCGGAAGATACGGCGAAAAGCTATGCGGGCTGGCAGCTCGTGAGCGGCGGGGACCGATCGGTGCATCTTGAGGTGCTTTCTGCGTTCATCAACAAAGCGGTCGTTGATGACGTGAAGCGGGCGCTTAAGGAATCTGGTTTCAACGTGTACTCGCTGGAGTCGCGGGCGCTTTCGCTCGCGCGGCTTATCCGCAAGATGGGGGCCGGTTTTGACCCTGCGCGTTCATACATCGCGGTGAATGTAGATGCGAACGGCATCCAGTTCCTCATTATCCGTCACGGGCAGCTCTATTTCGAATACTTCACGGCGTGGCGTGACATTGAAACCGAAGGGCATCAGATATCGCAAAGCGCGCTTGAAGAGGTCATCGTGCGCAACCTTCATCAAGTGCTCAATTTTTATACGTCCCACTGGACCGATCCGGCGCAGGAGATCCTCGTTTCGGCGGCCGCCCTCGGCGATGTCGTCATGGCAGCGGCGCAGCACACGTTCTCGGTCCCCATCCGCGAATTGACCCTCAGCACTGCGGCGCAGCGCGTGGAGCCGGATTGGTATGTGGCAGTCGGGTGCGGACTGCGCGGACTCATCGCGCGCCGCGAGGATACGGACCTGAGCTTGCTTGGCACGACGGCTCAGGACGAGTTCCGGCGGTACCAGACGCTGGCCTTCCTCCGTTTTTGGCGCGTCGTCGTTCCGGTGTCGCTTGCGGTGTTGCTCGTTGCGTTCGGCGGCGTGCGGTGGTTCTTTACCTATGTGGACGGACAACTCGCCGACCAGCTATCACGGGCAAGTACGGGGCCGGACCAACAGGCGATGCTACGCGAGCTTCGTCAGGATATTGATGAGTTCAATGCGCTCGTCGCGAACGTGAAGGCCGTCCGGGGCGGTTCGGCGGATGTGTACGCTATTTTTGGATCGGTGAAAGCTCTTTTTGACGAACAGGGCGCGACTATCACGAAGTTCTCGTATCCGAGCGCTGACGCGGTGATACAGGTCTTTGGTCGGGCGCCATCCGAAGAGGTCGTTTTACGCATCGGCAAGGGTTTGGGCGCTATCCCTGGCGTCAGCGAAGCCGATATCCCTGTTTCCGGGGTCGTGCCGGGAGCTCAGGGCGTGACGTTTTTCGCGAGTTTCCGGTATGCTATTCCGCAAACCGCGGCGAGCGTATCGCCGTGAGCTGGTGAGATGCGGCGCAGGACGAACGCACCCGCCTTGCCGGACTGGGAGCGGACGCCGATGCGTAGGCGCCAGAACTGATTCGTGCCGAGCGCTGCGATGACGGATGCGACGCCGCGATGTCCCGCCGCGCCGCGGCCGAACGCGAACTTAAACTCTCCGAGCGGGATATCGCTGTCATCGTGCGCGACGAGGAGGGCCTCCGGGCGCAGTTTCCGTGCGGTGAGCGCTGCGCGGACGGCCAGGCCGGACTCATTCATGAAGGTCTTCGTGTCAGCCACCCAATAGGGGCCGTTCTTGCGCATGGTAACGAGCGCGGACTGCGCTGCTTTTCCGAACGCGCCGGCGTTCTCCGCGAGGTATGCCGTAAAGAGTATTCCGGCGTTGTGGTAGGTCTTCCGGTACTCCTCGCCGGGGTTTCCCAGACCCACGACCAGTTTCACCGTCCTTAAGGAAGGCTCGGTTATCCGTGTTCTTGCTGGTTTTTTACGCCCGTTGGCGGGTTTTCGTTGCATCATTCGTAGCTTCATTATAGAATAGTCTGGCTTATATGCGACAGTTCTTGCTCTCGGTACTGGAGGTTGCAGAGGTGGCACTCGTAGCCATTGGGGCGGTCTTTCTTATCCGCACGTTCCTCATTCAGCCGTTCCTCGTGAGCGGGGCGTCCATGGTGCCGAATTTTGCGAACGGGGATTATCTGCTCATTGACGAACTTTCCTATCGGTTCCGCGGCGCGACGCGGGGCGAGGTGGTGGTTTTCAAGTATCCGAAGGACGAGTCCACCTATTTCATCAAGCGGGTCATCGGCATCCCCGGCGACCGCATCGCGATCCGCGAGGGGAAGGTCGTTATCACGAACGCCGAGCGCCCAGAAGGATTTACGCTCACGGAGCCGTATCTTCCCGATAATACGCCGACCATCGTCCGACCGGGCGGACAGAGCGAGTTTACACTCGCGGACGGCGAGTACCTTGTGCTCGGGGACAATCGGTCCTATAGTTTTGACTCCCGGGATTGGGGAGTGCTCAAGGCGAACGAGGTCGTTGGGCTTGTGCGGATGCGACTTTGGCCAGTGCGGGAGTTCACCGTCTTCGCCGCGCCACAATATTAAGAATAGGAGCTCGCATCTAGAATCTAGGAGTTAGAACAAATCATTGTTACCGAGTGTTACGTATGCAGAAAAGCAACAAGAAAGCGGCAGGAGAGAAAAAGACCAAGGAGCGGCAGTTCCAAAGCCCGAAGGGGATGCACGATGTACTGCCGGTCGACCAACCATGGTGGGACCGCATTCGGAAGGTCGCGCGTGAGCTTGCCGATTTCTATTCGTTCAATCGGATAGAAACGCCGATCTTGGAATCCGCCGACCTTTTCGCTCGTGGCGTGGGGGAAGAGACGGATATGGTGGAAAAGGAAATGTATGTCTTGAAAACGAAGGGCGGAGATGTTCTTGCGCTCCGGCCGGAAGGGACCGCGTCCGTCGCCCGCGCGTATCTGGAGCACCACCTGAGCCGGAACGCCCAACCGCAGAAGCTCTGGTATGACGGGCAGTTCTTCCGCCACGAGAACCCCCAGGCCGGCAGGTTCCGGCAGTTCAATCAGATCGGTTTTGAGATCATCGGGGGGCAGAACGATCCGGTCTATGACGCGCAGATCATCATCGTTTTCGATCGGCTATTGCAGGAACTGAAGATCAAGAATCGGACGCTCCGCATCAATTCCATCGGATGCCGCGTGTGCCGTCCCATCTATAAGAAACAGCTCCAATACGCGTACCGCCAGCATGAGAAGAACTTGTGCAGCGACTGTTCGCGGCGGCTCAAAACGAATCCGTTGCGGCTTTTGGACTGCAAGAAAGCCGAGTGCCAAGAGGCGAAGGAAAAAGCGCCGAACTTTTTGGACAAGCTGTGCGTGACCTGCAGCACTCACTTGAAAGGGGTGTTGGAATATTTGGACGAGGTCGGCATTCCGTACGGACTGGACAATCGGCTCGTGCGGGGACTCGACTACTACAGCCGCACGGTCTTTGAGTTCGGCGTTGAGGGCGCCGGCTCCGAAGTGGGAACGCTTCCGGGCGGCGGGCGGTACGACTATTTAATGGAGCTTTTGGGCGGGCGGCTCACGCCAGCCGTAGGCGGCGCGTGCGGCATTGAACGGCTGGTCGCGGTCATGAAGGCGCAAGAAGTGAAGCTGCCGCCGCGTCCGGCGAAGAAAGTGTTCCTCATGCACGTCGGCGAGACGGCGAAGAAGCGCTCGATGAAGATCATCGAGGACCTTCGTGCTGCGGGCATATCCGTTATGGAATCGCTCGGGCGAGAATCGCTTCGCGCCCAAATGAAGAGCGCCGATAAAGAAGGAACAGAGCTCGCGCTCATCTTCGGACAGAAGGAGATATTCGAGGAGAGCATCATCGTGCGGAACCTGAAGACCAGTTTGCAGGAGACGGTTCCCTTGGCTAAACTGGTCGAAGAGGTCAAACGCAGAGCAAAAGGATAAATGGGCACCGCAGCAGATTGTTTGTTCTGTAGGATCGCTCGGCACGAACTCCCGGCGAACGTGGTCTTTGAAGACGAACGCACCATTGCGTTCTTGGATATCAATCCGTGCTCATGGGGGCATACGGTCGTCATCTCGAAGCTGCACAGCCAGGGACTCACCGACCTGCCTCCCGGGGAGATTGGCCCGCTTTTTGCGACGGTACAGCGCCTCGCAGATCGGTTGACGGAAGTGTTGCCCACGGTCGGGCTTACGATCGGCGTGAATCATGGCCAAGGCGCCGGCCAGATCGTTCCGCACCTGCATGTACATCTCATTCCACGGTATGCCGGGGATGGCGGGACGAACATCCATTCGGTCGTCCATCAGACGCCGCCAGAGTCTGTGGAAGCGACCTTGAAGACGCTGAAGATCCCGTCATCGTGATGCACGGGGCCCGGAAAGTGCTCGTTGCTGGACAAGGCATCCTGTTTTGTGCTTTGATGGAGCGGTCAATTTTCTCCCCATCCGAATTTTCATCTATCCCACATGCTTGAAGTACGCAGAAAAGAAGGCGAGACCCCGGCGAGCTTGATGTTCCGGTTCGGGAAGCGCGTGAAGCAAAGCGGCATCCTGATGGAGGCGCGCAAGCGGCGTTTTCGCGGCCGTGCGGTGAATCGCCGCAAGCGCCGGCTTTCGGCCCAATTTCGCTCGGCGAAGCGCGTCGAGACCGCTCGGCTGAAGAAGCTCGGGTTATCCTCGTAGGCAATGACCATCGCGGAACGGTTGGCGCAGGATACGACCGCCGCACAAAAGGCGGGGGATACCCGGCGTCTCGGGACGCTCCGGCTGCTTTTGGCCGCGATGCAGAACCGCGAGATAGAAAAGCGCGGCAAAGGCGCCGCCGGACCGCTTACCGATGAGGATCTCACGGACCTCTTGCGCCGCGAAGCGAAGAAGCGCCGCGAAGCTGCGGAGCTCTACGAGAAAGGCGGGCGGGATGACCTGCGCGCACAGGAAGAAGCAGAGCTCTCGGTCATTATGGGCTATCTGCCGGCTGAGATGAGCCGGGCCGATATCATTGCCGTGGTGAAACGGCTTGCGGGCGGTGATATAAAGGAATTTTCAGCGCTCATGAAGGCGGCTATGGCCGAATTGAAGGGCAAGGCGGACGGCAAAGTGGTGAGCGAGGTGGTAAAGGAGGTCCTCTCGTAATATGCCGAAGCGAGGACGTTCCGGAGGCGGCGCGACCGTCACGCCGGCGGCGCTTTTGTCGCTTGTTCCTGTGCTCTTGCGGCTTTGGGGCAAACGGCCTGCCACGGTGCGGATCGCCTTTTTATCCAATACGGAGCTGCAGCGGCTCAAATGGCTCCATCTGCGGCGTCGGGCGGCCTTTGTGAACGTTCTTGCGTTCCCAGAGCCCGACGGATTCCCGCACCCGGAAAGCTCCCGACGGTCATTGGGCGATGTGTATCTGAACGAAGCGTACCGCACGGACCCGGCGGAGGGCCTGCGGATGTTTATCCACGGTTTTGCCCATGTGTGCGGCTTCAACCATGTCGGTCGCCGTGATACGATTGAGATGCAAGCGGCGGAGAAGCGCGCGCTTGCGCGTGTTGTCGCGATGCGCGGATGGTCATCATTGTTTCACGAAGCAGTTCATGAAGATACTCATCGGACTTGATATCGGCACCGCATCGGTCAGAGCGGTCGTCGTGGAGAATAAAGGAGGGAAGCCCGTTCTGCGCGGCGCGTTCCGGGAAGTTTCCGCGGGCGTCAAAAAAGGCGCGATTCACGACCTTGCGGAAGCGACGAGCGCTATCGGAAAAGTGCTCCACGAGGCGAAACGCGTGCATCATGCCGCGCTCAAAACCGTGTACGTGAACGTCGGGACGGCGCAGATGAAGACGCAGACATCGCGCGGTATCGTCGCGGTGTCGCGTGCGGACAGCGAGATCTACCAAGACGACATCGACCGCGTGGAGAAGGCGAGCGTGCAGGCCGTGCCAACCTCGCCGAACCGCACGGTGGTGCACAATATCACGCGCGAGTTCATCGTGGACGGCGTCGGCGACATCACGGACCCCTTGGAGCTTTCCGGAAGCCGCTTGGAGGTATCAAGCGTCATCGTTGATGCGTTTGCGCCGCACCTCAAAGCCGTCATCCGCGTCGTGGAGCTTGCCGGCGGGCATATCGGCGGCATCATCGTGAACCCGCTTGCGGCGAGCCGTGCGACCTTGAGTAAGTCCCAAAAAGAGCTTGGCGTCGTGCTCATTGATATCGGCGCGGGAACGACCGGCGTGTCCATTTATGAAGAACAGAAGCTTGTCGGCGTGTCGGTCTTGCCGGTCGGCGCAGGGAATGCGACGAACGACGTGGCTATCCGCTTGAAGATACCGGTCGCCGCGGCGGAGAATCTGAAGCTGAACTACGGGTACGCCATTGCGAGCGATATCAACGTGCGGGAGCAGATCGATATCGAGAAATTCGCACCAGACATGCACGGGATGATATCGCGCCGGCTCGTCGCAGAGACCATCGAGGTCCGGCTTGCAGAAATCATGGATCTGGTGAATACTGAGCTCAAATTATCGGGGAAGGTCGGGCGGCTTGCCGGCGGGGCGGTCTTCGTCGGCGGGGGGGCGAAGCTGCCGGGGCTTACGGAGCTCGCGAGAGGCGAGTTGCGCATTGCGACCCAGATCGGATGCACCTCGCGGGAGGGCTGGGCCGTAGAGTCCGGGGAGTTCGCCGAGACATTTGAGGATCCGGAGTTCGCGGTGGCCATGGGGCTCGCGATGACCGGAGCCGAGAAGGAGGGATGGCCTGCAGATGCATTCCCCGGATTCCATAAGAAATTGTTGCGTTACTTTCTCCCGTAACTATCATGGCAAAAAAGAAGCAATCGAAACCGCGGCGCGAGAAACCGCAATCATCGCTTTCGCCGCTCGTCATCAAGGTGGTGGGTATCGGCGGAGGAGGCGGGAATGCGGTCGCGCGCATTAGCCGCGAATTCGTTCGCGGCGTGGAGTTCATCGCGATCAATACCGACCACCAGGACCTGGATTATTGCGAGGTCCGCAAGAAGGTCTATATCGGCAAGAATCTGACGCACGGTCTGGGTACCGGTATGAATCCGGAGCTCGGCCGACAGGCGGCAGAGGAGAACCGCTCGGAGATAGCTGAATCCCTGAAAGGTGCGGACCTCGTGTTCCTTGCGGCGGGCTTGGGCGGCGGCACGGGCTCGGGCACGACGCCTATCGTCGCGGAAGCGGCGAAGCAGGCCGGGGCGCTCACACTCGCGTTCGTCACGAAGCCCTTTACCTTTGAGGGTAGCCAGCGTCAGCGCATCGCGGAGGATGCCTTAGTGAAGTTGAAGGACAAGGTGGACGCCCTTATCGTCGTCCCGAACGAACGCATCTTTACCATCATCAGCAAGGAAACGCCGATCTTGAAGGCTTTTGAGGCGATTGACGACGTCTTGCGGAACGCTTTGATGGGCCTTGTAGAGCTCATTGTGACGCCGGGCATCGTGAATGTGGACTTTGCGGACGTGCGTGCCGTGGTGCAGGACGCCGGCTCCGCCATTGTCGGCATCGGCGTTGCGTCCGGCCAGGACCGCGCGGTCCAGGCCGTGAATCAGGCCCTGAACTCACCGCTTTTAGAAGTGAATCCGGAGGGTGCGACCGGGGTCCTCCTTGGCATTTCCGGCGGGCGCGATATGCGCATGCAGGAGATCAGCGAAGCGGCGAAGATCGTTGCGCAGACCATCGACCCCTCGGCGCGTATCATCTTTGGCGCGTACCATGACCGGAAGATGAAACCGAATCAGCTGAAGATAACGCTCATCGCAACGGGCTTCGGGAACGCGGGTTCTTCGGCATCCTTGTTCGGCGAAGCAAAAGGATTCTTCAGCGGGCGGGGAACGGTCTTCCCAGCAGAAGAAATGAAGAACCGCGATGAAGGAAAGGGGAAGCAATCCGAGGAACTGTTGTTCGTGAAGAAGGATAAATCCACTCCGGCCGAGCCGGTGGAGAAGGACGAGAAAGGAAAGGAGAGCAAGAAAACGGACGCCGACGCGTGGGACATCCCCACCGTTTTGCGGAGGAAGAAAAAATAAGGACATAAGAAAACACCCTGCATGCAGGGTGTTTTCTTATTCTTTCTCGCTCCGCGGGCCTTCAATCGCCATGGGTTCAATCCCCATCGCGTCGCCGGTAATCTTCAGCACGTCCTTGTCCACTTTCTTGAACTCTTTGGAGGCGGCGTTATACATATTGACCGTCGTGCCGAGATGCACGCCCACTTTTCGCATATACTCGTCATAGCTTTGCAGATGTTTCCCGAGCGCTTCCACATTCTTGCGGATTTCTTTTGCTGATTCTTCTATCTGGAGTGCTTTGAGCCCCTGGAGCACCGTTTGGAGGTAAGCGAGGAACGAGGTGGGGGAGACGATGATGACGTGCTTTTCCTTGAAGGCGTACTCAATGAGGTCGCGTGTGTTGACCTTCACGGCGCCGACCTGGGCGATGAGGAGGTCGTAGTAGATGGCTTCGTGGGGGATGAACATGAAGGCGAAGTCCATCGTGCCTTCGGCGGGCTTTACGTACTTCGCGGTTTCGTCAATGCGGTTCTTCAAGTCGCCTTTGAAGGTCTTTTCCAAGCGTTCGCGCTCCAACGGATCTTTTTCTTCGGTCAAGCGATTGTAATTCTCAATGGAGAACTTTGAGTCGATGGGAATCACCTTATCGCGCACGAAGACGACGGCGTCAACGATGGTGCCGTCCTTGAAGGGGTATTGCATCTGGTAGCTTCCCGGCGGGAGAACATTCTTCAAGAGCGTTTCCAAGTAATACTCGCCGAGGATGCCGCGCTGTTTCGGATTCTTCAGAATATCCTGCAGATTCTGGAGCTGGTCGGCGAAGCCCACGACCTGCTTGTTCGTTTCATCAAGGCGGGTAAGTTTTTCCGTGACGTCCTGGATGATCTTCGCGGACTGGCCGAACTGCTCGCGCATCGCCTTCGTAGAATCGCCGAGCTTCGCATCAAGCGTGCGTGTAAGTTCGTTCAACTGGTTTTGGAGCAGGAGCAGGGACTGGTCGGCGGGCTTTTCGTCGCGCGAGCGGCGCAGAGCAGACCAGACGGCATAGAGGCCGCCGAGGAGCACGGCGAGAACGATGATAAGGAGGATATCGGTCATATTCTCCATGATACAATAGGCTTATGCGAAGAGCCAAAAAGATGATTTCGGCATCTGAGAGGCGCTATAACAACAAGCTCTTTAAAGAACTGATCAACATATATGATCCGGTTGCGGCGGTGTTATTGCCATTGCGCAGACGGACGGTGCGAGAGCTTTTGAGGTTGCCGAAAGGCGCTCGAGTCCTGGATGTGGCGTGTGGAACTGGAACGCAAGCCCTGATGCTTGCCCGGTACGGGTTCTCGGTGACTGGGATTGATATCTCGTCGGCTATGCTGCGAAGGGCTAGCCGGAAGAATAAAGATATGAAAAACGTAACACTCCTCCGTGCCGATGCAACGAAGCTACCTTTTCAGGCAGGAGCATTCCATGCAACGATCGTTTCGTTCGGCTTGCATGATATGCCGGAGGCAATTCGCGTATCTGTACTCAGAGAGATGAGACGGGTAACGAAACAGAGGGGACTCATCGTCGTTGCGGATTACAATACACCGAGGAATGGATGGAGTGCGGACGTTGAACATTCCATTTCACGGCTCTTTGAGAGTAAGTATTTTGAGAGCTTTATTCGAAATGGATTGGATACATATCTGAAAGCCGCGAAACTTACGAAATTCAGGAAGGTAGTTTTCTTAGCGGGAGATGCTCAGTTGGCTGTCTGCCGCAGGCGCTGAGATTGTTTCATACGTTTTAGAGCGTTCATTTTCACGAACTGCTTCGCGCGGAAGAGGGAAGCAGTGCGGTAGGCGGGACGGCCAGGCCGGGAACCGGTTTTGTGGTGGTTTTTCATTTTAATACCCTGCAAATTCCTCGGTGCGGATGTTGTCGGGGTCAATGCCGGCATGCTCGGCGATGGGGAGCATGGCGGAGACGAAGGCAGGAGGGCCGACGATGTAGGAGATAGGAGTTAGGAGAGAGGAGTTAGGGACGGAAGATGAAGAAAGGCGGTTCAGGTGCGTGCGGAGCATGGGTTGGGTGATGCGGCCGACCTCATATGTCCAGTTCTGCGGTTGCTCATCGGTTATTGTCGGGAGGAAGATAAAATTCGGATTTTCTTTTGCCCACGATTCGAATTCGGTAAGAAAAGGGGCGGAGGCGATCGTGCGGTTGGAGTAGACGAGCATCAATTTGTGGGTGAGCTTGCGATGCGTCACGTCTGCGATGATAGAGCGGATGGGCGTCACACCGATGCCGCCGACGAGGAAGAGCGCGGGCTTTTCGGTGTTCTTGTGGAGCGTGAAGGAGCCCATCGGCGCCGATACTTTTACTTTGGTGCCGAGCGGCATTGTTTTGAGCGTCCGTTTGAATGCCGTGTCGCGCATGCGCGTCGTGAGCATGATGCGCGGGAGCTCGTGCGGTGCAGAGACGATGGAGAAGTCGCGCTTCGGGCCTTCCGCATCCGTTTCCGGCGGATCAATGAGGGTGAACGTCGCGTATTGCCCTGCGACGAACGAAAAATCCGTTTCGGCCGTGTCAAACCAGAATGCCATCGTGCCATCCGCAACTTCACGCCGGTCTACCAGCGGAAAAAGATACTCACTCATCCATTTTCTCCGGAGCCGCCGCGCGGCCATTCCCGTTCTCTGATTTCCCGCGGAAGGTGATGAGCCCCATGAACTTTTTGAAGTAGTTTGCCGTTTCCGCAGGGATTGCCGAGACGCCGTTCGCATGCTGTTCTTCGTGTGCTGGTTGGAGATGGTGTGTGCGCGACTTGAGAAGCTCGATGTCCTGCACGAGCTTGTGGAGGACCGCTTGGATATTCTCAAGCGTCGCCGCCGGTGGCGCATCGTCCGCCGCCTGTTCTTCCTGCATCTTTTCAATATCTTCGGAGATCTCTTCAACATCCTCGGATATCTCCTCAACGTCCTCGCCGAGGTCCTGCACTTCCTCCTGGATATCCTCAATATTCTCGCCAACCTCTTCGATCTGTTCGGCGTGGCGATTGACGGTCATCTGAATAAAGATGGCGAGGTAGATGGCCTCGAGGGATACGACGGTCGTGAGGATGAGAAGGGCTTGGTCGAACGGTACGCCAAAATACGGCATGGCGAATGCCGCGGCGAAGAGGAGCGTGTGCACAAGCAATGAAGCGGGCGTCCCGATCCATTCCGTTGCCCGGATGGATAATTTATTGAGGCGTTCTTGCATGACCCCTCCATCATAATTGATGAGGTGGGGATGTGCTACGTGTGGATATCAACGGCCGGCAAAGATGAGCTTTCCCGCCTCCCAGAATGTGGGGTCCCCGTTTATCTTGCGCCAATACCACCATTCCGGGCCCCAGAGCCAAAGCTCGCGAATGCCGGTGCGTTTCGCGAAGCGGACGATGTTTTGGAGTTCGGCTGTGCCGAAGGCGGCGGTTTGCCCCGCGAAGTTCGTGTGGGTAAGCGGCGCGCCTTCGCCCCAGGGTTCGGCTTGCAGTTCGGCGATGACCACTTCCTTCGTTCCCAGGAAGGTCTTGGCGAACCACGCGCGGAGCGTGTACCAGGCGGGCGGGAAGATGTGCGTGAAATTACCCACGCGCGCGTTCCAGATGTGGCGGTAGAGCGTCGTGCCGAAGATATCGGGCAGCCCGGCCGTGCGGGTCCAGAGCGAAAGTTCTCCACTCGCCGTCGTCATGACCGGCCGCGACGGGTCCAATTCTTTCACGAACGCGAGCTCGCGCTTCAAGAACTCGCGGTCGGGTGGCGGGCATTTGCCGAAAACGCTGAGGAGCGGTTCGTTCTCCACCTGCCAGGCGACAATTGCGGGGGAGTCCTTGAAGTATTGGACGACCGTGCGCACGTGCGCAAGGAGCGCATCGCGACGCTCTGTATCGGGTGTCTCCACGACCCAATCGGGGATGTGGCACTCGGGCCAGCGCGGCGTGCGGAAGCCGATGGCGAGTACGACCGGGATGGCGCGGCGCTCCGCTTCAGCGACCTGCCACGCGAGCGATGAGAGATCGGTTGCGCCGCGCTGTGGTTCAAGCCGGTCCCAATAGGCGACGAGGCGGAGCCTCTGCGGTTTCATGTCGTCCAGAATAGCGGGCAGGACCTCGCGAGGGTCCATGCCGAACTCCTCCACATACCGATCGCTGAACGTAAGGCCGAGGATATGGTCCGTGCGCGTGAGGTCGAGCGCTTGCATGATGCCGAAGATGAGCGCCAGGGAAGCGATGCATATGAGCACGACCGCAGCGAGCTTGCGATATGAGCGGTGCTCGTTCTTCATACAAAAAGCAGTGCAATGCCGGCCGAGATGAGCGCCAAGCTTACGAGCTTACGGATCAGCGCGTTTCCCGTCACGTGCTCAGCGAGGAGGTGCGGGCGGCTGCGGGCGAGAAAGAGCAGGAAGAGGAAGAGGAAGAAGTATTGCACGCCGGAGAGGGCGTTCACGATGGCGATGGAGCCGATGGTATAGCTGTAGCTCACGAGCACGAAGCTTGCCGCGCCGCATATTTTTCCGGCCAAGAAGAGCGCGCCGGTCTCTGGTTTTGGCCGCTTGATGTCGTCCACAATATGCTTGCGGGTCGTTGGGGATACAAGGAGCAGCATCGCGGCGAGCGATGAACCAAGCGTGCGCCAGACCATGCCATTCAGGAAATCATGTTCCACGTAGACGAATTTGGAGAGGACGTGCGACAGGCCGTAGAGGAGCGCGGCGGATGCGCCGATCGCAATGATGTGGAGCTCGGGGTCGCGCGTGGGGCGGTGTTCTTCATGCGCGAGAATGACGGACCCGAGCAGGATGATGCCGAAGGCGACCACTTGCTGGGCGGTGAGCGATTCGTCCAAGAATATGGATGCGAGGAAGAGCACTGCGACCGGCGTGAGGCTCCCGACGATGGGGCTTGCTTCGGATGCATCCGTCATGCGGAGGAGCGAGTAAAAGAGGAAGAGCGCGAGGGTGAAGGACGCTCCCGCGACGAGTGCGACCGCGAGGAGCGGGAGGGGAGGGATGCCGGGGGCGAAGGGCAGAAGCAAGATGGCAAGCGCGCCGAACACGCTTACGTAGAACGTATAGACCGCGGCGTGCGGGATAGTGCGCTTCAGAAGTAACTTGTCCGTCAGGATGCCGACGGCGTTCAAAGCATATGCGGCAATGGTCAAGGGGAGCCAGAGCATGAGAATGGGGATAAGGACTGAGACGGAATTAGTGGGAGCCGTTCTTGACGAGTTTCTCTATCGCGAAGACGCCGCCTTTTTCTATTTCAATGAATCCCTGCATGGCCGCTTCAGCAAGGAGGCCTTCGCGCAGCCAATCGGTGAGCCATTCGTCCGCATAGTTGGGATTTTCCTGCGGGATGCCTGCGCCCGTTTTCATGAGCCAATCCTTATTGAACTCTTCGTGCGAACCGAGGGGCGGAGCGATGATAAGCGGGATGCCGAGGCCGGCGTAGAACGAAAGCTCGCTTGGTTTCGTCCAGAGTACATCTGTCGTGCGGAGCGCGGCGTTGAATTTTTCAAAATAGTCGGTCGCTCGCGGTTCCGTGATGATGCCAAGTTTTGCGTAGAGTGCGGGAGAAAGTTCCGCCTGGATGGCCTTGAGCGTTTCGGCGCGTCCGCCGGCGGCAACGACGAATCGGAGCGTTCCGCGCGTGATGAATTCCTCAAGCGCGGTGACGGCGGAGATCAGCACGTCAAGCTGGGCGCCGGCGCCGCCCACCGAGAACATCAAGGTTGTTGGCCGCGGGGACGTGCGGGGCAGTTTGCCAGCGTATTGCGCAATGAGGTCCGCGTATTGCGTGCGATATCTGCGTTCGGGGTCAAGGTGCAGGATGCGATGGGCGAGATCGTGTCGCGCAAGTTCATATTTTTCCGAGCCGAGATTCTCTTTCGGCAAGGGATAGCCGGTTACCGCGATGCGTTCACCGGAGACGCCGTAGCGCATGAGGCGTTCGGCGACATGGCGCGTCGGTGCAAGGTAGCGGATGCGACTTGCGGCGGGATCTGCGGGAGCCCAGGCGCGCGAGATGTCGGCGTCGCAGATGATGCACCAGATCGGGCCGGGATAGCGGAAGTGTTCCGCCATGTGGGCGGGCGTGAAAAAGGTCGTGACGAGCGGCAAGGGATCTTTTGCGAGCATGTCCACGAAGTGGAGCCCCCAGCCCTTGCGGACCATGTGGAGCGTCTGGCGGAGCTGGAGCGTTTGCCGCGTCTCAATGCGTTTCGGATAGAACGCCGATACGCGCTGGAAGATGTCAAAGATACCGAAGATGAGCTTGCCGAGCACGGGGACGCGTTCCAATCGCGAGACCGTTTCATAGAACTTTCGTCCGCGCTCCCAGCGGTCGCGGTCCTCGTCGGGAATGTTCGGATAATCGTTCGCGTAGAGCACCGCTCCTCCCGCGGCGATATCGCGCAGGGGGTAGGCGGTTCGCTGATGGCCATAGCCCATACTCGCGGCGACGAGCCACACCTTGCTCGCCTCGCCTCCGCGAGGGCGGAGCGGGCCGTTCTTTCGTTGCGGCTTCACACGTTCAAGTATAACACCCAAGCGGGTGTTATGGGCCCCTCCCTGAAACAATGAACCCCAGCCGGGACGATGCCGATGGCTGAGGTTCTTACTGATGTGACGGTCCAAGGTGCTGTTTGCGGAACTTGCGATACATGTTCCACAGACGGACGATGTCGCGTTCGTTCGTGATGAGCTCCTGGTCGCGCGGGATGCCCGACCAGAAGACGCCGTACATGCCCGCGAGCTTTTCGATACGCACGTCGCCTTCGAACACGCGGTTCTCGATGGCGTAGCGCAAGCGTTTGCGGAAGAGCTGCAGGTAGTGGCGAGGAATGAAGATGCGTCCGCCTTGCTCCAGTCGGAGGCCCGTGAACGTGATGGGCCCTTTCCGGATGTCGAGCGGTTGTCTGCTCTTTCGCCGGTGCAACCGGAACCCTGCTCGCTTCACGACCTGCCGGATGCGCCATCGGATGGACGAACCGAACTGTCTCCGCGTGAGGGAGATGGTCAGATCGTCCAGGTATCGCGAGTAGCGCACCGTATCCTGCTTCTTCGCCGCGTAGTCCTTCAAGATGTCCCAGAGCGGTTCGTCAAGCAGAAATCCGGCGTAGAGGTTGAAGAGATCCGGACTTGCCGGTGCGCCGACGGCCAACCCGCCCTCGTCCGCGAAACAGTATCTGCGGAGGAAGTCATAGACGAGGAGCTCCTTGCCGGCGAGTTCAGGGTCGGCGCGGAGGAGAACTTCTACCATGCGATTCAGGTCTACGCTCGGGTAGGCATGGTGCAGATCAAAGAGGAGGAAGTAGCGAGCGGAGCGGTGGACGCCGACGTTTCGGAGCGGAGAGAGTCGCACCGGGGCGATCTGGGACGAGATGTGCTTCTCGCGGAGTGTCCGACAGTAAGCGATGATGCTTCGGTGGACCTCTCGCATCGCGTCATTCGGTTTGTAGAGCAGCCGCCGTTTCACGGTCTCGCCGAGCGGATTCCGGTCGATGTACCACGCCTTGCGGAACCGCGGAACGCCGTTTACGGATGTTTGAAAGAACACCGGATATCACCTCCCTTCGTGGTGTTCCAGCGCGGGTAATGTAGCAGAATGCCGGAGGATAATGCAAGAAAAAAGGCGCATTGGCTCCTGCCAACACGCCTTTCGGACGATCGTCCGTGTATGAGGGAGCGGACCCAGGTTTCCGCTCAACACCTTTCGCTGAGGCTCGGGGGACTTCGACCCCGCTGTAGTGTTCCATGTGCTGCCGTCCCGCGAATCTGCGAAAACGGTGCGAATCTCCGGACCCGAGGATGTACCGATACGAACCGCGGGCACGGTGCGGAATCGCGAAAAAGCGTTCGGCCGGGACGTCCGCCACGACAAAATCACGCGATGCGACGTAGAGCTCCGAAAGGCTCCGGTGACCCCGAGAGGGTGGGTGGCGGGAACAGTCGCGCTGGCGCGTAACGGTGCAGAAGGAGGGGGAGACGGACCCGAGCGTTGTGGCCTGTCCTGGTGAACAGGGCATGTTACCGCCGCGGGGGCGGGTTCTTTACGTCCTCACACGTATGGTTGTTGAGCGAAACGGACACGGCTCCTGGGCCAGTCCGAGACGGGGGACTGTGCTCTGTTATATCCGATGGAGCAGCATGGCGTCAACGTATTGACAGCACCTTCTCCTCCGTGATATTCCGGACGTAGTCCATCCGCATTGAAGGGAGGAGGTGGTGTATGGAGGTCGTCCGCATGAATCTCATGGGCGTTCGCCAGCACGAACTTCCGTGGGGGGAGCTCATTAAGCTCGGTGCGCCGAACACGTCGCTCGAAAGTCCGCTCCGCAGGATGACGTTGCCGTGTATTCCACGGGAGGAACGGCAGAGGGGCGACTTCACGATGGTCAGATTCGTACAGGGAGCGACGCGAAGCACCATTGCACAGTTCGCGCGCGCAGACGGCGTGCGCCTCGCAACGCCGCGGGAGTGTCTTGCGGTTGGGCGAGCGTGTCCATGGCTCGCGAGCGAGCTTGGGGTCCGCAGCTTCGCTCTCCTCTCGCCGCGCGTGTGTCGGATCAGCACGAACGAGCTGGACAACGAGGAATGGGACCACTGCTCCGATGCTCGCGATGCCGAGCGATGCCTCGTCGGCATCCGGTACGTCGTCGTGCCGGATGCACCCAGGAACTACCGCATCGCCCACCCGTACTGGTTCGAGGACGCGTATCCGAACGGTTACTGGTTCCTCTTCGCCGACCGGACGACGGCGCAGAAGCCGCGAATGCCGGCGGACGAGCCGTCTCGGCAAGCGGTGTCATAGCCCCGCTGCGCGCAACACGTTTCGTGTGCGCAGCGGGGCGTTCGTCTTTTTTGGAACAGAGGGAGTTACAGCGTGATGCCGGTCATCTCACGGAACAACGAGCCGATGAGGAACGCGACGAGCGCCACGCCGATGCTGAAGGTGAGCATCTCGCCCGCTTGTGAGCGGAATGTGCGGCTGAAGAGGACAGCGGTGTAGAACGAGACGCAGAGGATGATGGCGAGCACGATGCAGAACATCGTGATGAGCGCGGAGCGGACGTCTGCGAGAAGCAGGAACGGCGCAACAAGCAGCACGACAACGATGATATAGGCGATGCCGGTGTAGATGCCGGACTTCTTTGCTTCGCGCATCCGGTCCGGGTCGTGACGCGCTTGGAGATATGCGGACGAGGCCATAGAGAGCGACGCGGAGATGCCGGTGATGGCGCCGGTCAGGGCGACGAGCGATGGGCGTTGGAGCGCGAAGGAGA
>CAZMPQ010000003.1:0-39673 GCA_964568535.1 uncultured Candidatus Saccharibacteria bacterium | reverse complement strand
GGTTGGGTAGGCGGGGTAATTTGGGTAGGTGGGATACGCGGGGTAGTTCGGGTAGGTCGGGTAATTCGGATAGCCGGGGTAGGAGGGCGGGTAGCCCGGATAGCCGGGGTAACCGGGATATGACGGATAATTTGGGTAAGTGGGGTAGGTTGGTGGCGGAGGGCAATAGCACGCGGATGAGCCAACGAATCGGTCACAGGACCAAAAAAGCGTGCCGCAGCAGGTGCACGTTTCTGTTGAAGGTAGCTGGCATTGCCCGCCGGCGCAGGTACAGCTCGTATACTGATCGTTATTGCACGTGAAAGGGCTGCCGCTGCATCCTTGTCCGGCATAACATGAGTCAACGGCAACTGCATAGCGAGGTATCGCCAGGAAGAATCCGGCGGATGCGAGAGCAAGGGCAACGATGAGAACTGATAGGGCTTTCCGAGATCCGCGTGTGGGCATATCGCTAGGGCGCTTATCGTATCGTTCTCATCATGACCATGACCGCGATGTCTGTCGGATCCTCTTTCTTCGGTTCGAGCTGCATACGTACCTCATACTCGCTTGATCTGAGCTCAAGGACCATCAAGAGGTCGGTTGCGCCGCCGGCAAAAAGCCGCTCCCAACCGGCTGGGATGGTGTTGGTGAGGCGGGCGAACACGTTGGGTATCGGTTCTCCGCGCATCATATAGGAGATGCGATACCCCGTCCGGCCGTCGGCGTAGGTCACCTCGTGAAGCGCGATGGGAGCGTCCGTCCTCTGGATGAAAAGCTTTTCCTCGGACTCGGTAAATGCTGCGGAAAACCGGCCCATCGTCGTCTCCTGCTCATTCGCCACCGCGGGGAATGTGAGTTTCAGGTTCTGCTCAATGAGTTTTTTTGACTCCTCTGGGGTGTAAATGGGCTCTGGCGGCGGAGGCGCCGCAACGGGAACGGGAGAGACACCCCGCTGTGGCTCATTCCAATACCACAAGAATACGCCTATGACTAAAGCAAGAATGAGCACGATCACTCCAATCGCGGTTTTGTTCATAAAAACAGCGTCCACCACAAACGTTGTAGGCGAATAATAATAGGAGGATTATATCATAGTGCCGCATGGCCGCCGCGAACCATCGTCAGGCTACTACAGTTGACGCCCCAGAAAAGTAATCGGCCCAGCATCCCTGAAAAAGGAATGCCAGGCCGATGGGATCCCAGATGAGCTGGGGTTACTGATTCGGCGTGTAGCCAACCGTCCCGGACGTGATGACGATGTCGACGTCGTTTGGGTTGCAGATCGTGGCGATCACGAGCGACACGTTGAACCCGGGCCAGCGGTACTCCGCTTTCTTGGGTGACGGCAGCGCCGAACTGTCAGCGGCGATCTTGCCATCAGCGCCGACGAGCGCGAGATCGTTGCACGTTGTGCCGCCGTCGCGAACGCGGGTGAACACGCACTCGGAGTACTTCGCCTGATCTCCAATGAAGTACACGTGCAGCGGTTTCCCGCCGGGCTCCCATTCCAGGCTGACGTCTATCGTACCGGCTGTCGTGCCGGGTACTTTGCTCAGAATGACGTCGGCAGAACTGGCATAGCCGTGACATTCCCGTGCCTTCCACGTCTGCACTGCCCCCGGAATCGGAGCAATGGGGTGGAGACGCGTTCTCGTCGGCGGCGGCGCCCCACTGCCGCTCGGAGTGGGGTCGGGTCCGGTGGGACCCTTGGGTCCTCCACCGCAGGCGGTGAGGGTGAGAAGGGTGAGGATGCCGCAGGCCGCGAGGGCCGCAGTGAGAAGCTTCTTCGTCATGACTGCCTCCCTGTTGCCGTGCGGCAACGAGAAAGAGTTCTGGATTCTGCTCCGTTGAGGTGTCTCGGTTGTGGGTCCTGACGGTAAGAACTACCGTTGGAGAACTAACAATAGCATACAATGTTCTGATGGATTTTGCAAGGATTGGCGGCTTTTCGCCCGAATGGCAGAAGCTAGAAAATCAAAACCGCCCCCTGGGGGCGGTTTTGATTTTCCTTAACGCTTCTGCCATCCCGACGCTATCGGTCGGGACTCCGCCTCGCAGTGCGAGCGTCGGAGCTGCAATGGCAAAAACGCCTTAGCGTTTTTGCCATTGGGGAGCTCTTCGCGCTTTCTTCAAGCCGAACTTCTTCCGTTCAACCATTCTCGGGTCGCGCGTGAGATAGCCGGATGCCCGAAGCTGCTTCTTCATCTCCGCATCCAGCGCGACAAGCGCGCGGGAAAGCCCGTGGCGGATTGCTTCTGCTTGTGCCTGGATACCGCCGCCGACCACATGCGCCGTGAACGCGAACTTGCCTCCGGCGAGCGCGAGCGGCGAGACCGCGAGCGCGGCGAGGCGTGGGAGCTGGAAATACCCGTCAACCGGCTTGCCGTTCACCGTCCGCTCCCCCGCGCCTTGCGTGAGGCGTACGCGCGCCACCGCCGTCTTGCGGCGGCCGACACCTTCCTCATAGCGATGCGCCGGCGCTTTTGCTTTTGTTGTTTCGTGCTTGGTTACCATAGTTCCGTTATTCCGCGAACGTCAGCTTGTTCAGCCGCTTTTGGTTCAAAAAATTCTTTGGCATCATGCGCCGCACGGCGTTCCGGATGACGGCTTTCGGGTTCCGGTCGAACGCCTGGCGGAACGTCAGGGTCTTCAAGTGGCCCATATACCCCGTGTGCCGGTGATAGAGTTTCTGCGTATCCTTCCGTCCCGACACGGTGACCGCCGTATAGTTCTTCACCACCACACGGTCGGCGCCCACGTTCTTCGGATCGTAGGATGTGCTTTTCTTCCCCTGTAGAATGACGGCGATATCAGAGGCCAGGCGCCCCAGCCGTTTTCCTTTTGCGTCAATAGTGTAATCCATGGCGTTTGTTCCTTATACCTAGATTCGTATGTTCGTGTCAATTCGTATATTCGGGAATACTACACGAACTCCACGACGGCAAGACGCGACCCGTCCCGCTTCCGGCTTTTTGCAAGCTTTGTGATGCGAAGGTATCCGCCCGACCGCGACGCATACTTCGGCGCGATTTCCTCATAGAGCTTCATCGCCACACGCTTATTGCCCATGCGCGACAGGAGCAAACGACGCGCGGCGAGCGTGCGCTCTTTTCCAAGCGTCACCCAATGCTCCACGACGGGACGAACTGCCTTCGCCCGAACCTCCGTCGTTTCTATCCTCCCCGCCCGAACAAGGTCATTCGCCAGGTTCCGAAGGAACGAGCGGCGACGGCCCGTGGTGCGGTGGAATTTCTTGCCTTTCTTTGCGTGACGCATGGGAGTTTCTCGGCCTACTTCTTGCTTTTGCTCGTTTTCTTTTTCGCTTCAGGCCGCACCGCTTCGAATTCCTGCACAGCAACGCCGGAGAATATCTTCTCAAAGTGGTCCTTGAGGATACTTGCGGCTTTGTGCAGAGCCGACGACGGACTGATCGTGCCGTCTGTTTCTACGATGAGCTGCAGGCGGTTGTAGTCCGTCCGGTCGCCCACGCGCATATTCTCTATCTGGTAGGTCACTTTCGTGACGGGCGAGAAGAACGCATCGATACCGACCTGGCCGATGGCCATCTTCTCGGCTTTCCGAGACTCCACGGCAGAATACCCAAGTCCGCGCTCTACCGTGAGCTCGGCCTCGAACTCCGTGTCCTTGCCGGTCACCGTCGCGATGACCGCTTCGGGGTTCAATACTTCAACGTCCGCGTTCGTTTCGATATCGGCAGCCGTCACCACGCCTGCGCCTTTCGCTATGAGGAGCAAGGTCTGCGGCTCGTCCGTGTGCACGCGGAAGCGGACTTTCTTCAAATTCAGCGTCAGCTCAACGATGTCCTCCTTCACGCCCGGCAACGTGGTGAACTCGTGCGACGCTCCCTTGAACTTTGCATAGGTAATCGCCGCTCCGGGCAGGGACGACAGGAGCGCGCGGCGCAGGGCATTGCCGACCGTGAGGCCATACCCGGCATAGAGACCTTCGACCACGAACTCGCCGCGGCGGGCGTCTTCGGCAACGGTCTTGATCTCTACTGATGAACTTACCAACGGATGTTCCATGTGATGAATAATAGTTGGTTATTTACTGAACGATTCGACCAAAAGGTTGATTTCAAAAGGCGTTGATGCATCCGTCGGGAGCGCAATGACCTCGCCCCGGAGCGCGTCGGCGTCCACCCGGAGCCAGCTTGGCGCTTCGTAGGTTTTGAGCGTCTCCCTCACGGTCTTGAACGCGCCCTTCGCTGCGGATTCCGGCCGGACGCTGATCACCTCTTTCGCACGCACCGTGTATCCCGGCGAGCGCGCCTTCCGGCTGTTCACGAGGATGTGTCCGTCAACAACGAGCTTCCGCGCGGCGCTCCGCGACGGGGCGAATCCCAGCCGGTAGACCACGTTGTCTAGCCGCCGCTCCAAAAGCTCTACGATGTGGCCTGCCGTCGAGCCGGACATGCGCGTCGCGCGCAAAACGACTTGTTGCAGGTTCCGTTCGTCCAGGCCATAGCTCAGCTTGAACTTCTGTTTCTCCCGTATCTGCCGGCCGAAATCAGAAAGCGGCTTCGGGCGAGATTTGCCGTGCTGGCCCGGCCGCTGCGGCCGGCGAACAACCGCCGCCTTGGGGCCAAGCGAACGCTCGCCTTTCAAGAGCAGGTTCTCCCCCAGTGCACGCTCCCGTTTTCCTTTTGGTCCACGAATTGCTCCCATAGTCGTTGTTATACCCGTCGTGTTTTCTTCGGACGCGGACCGTTATGTGGTATCGGAGTGACGTCCTTGATGGACGCGATGGCAAACCCCTGGTTCACGAGCGAACGCAGCGCCGAATCCCGGCCGCCGCCGATGCCCTTCAGGATAACGTCTACGGACTGCATGCCAAGCGCGCGCATCTTCTCTGACAGAATGCCAATGATCTTTGAGGCAGCGAACGGTGTCGCTTTCTTCGGTCCCGAAAATCCTGTGGCCCCCGCAGTTGCCCACGCGATGACGTTCCCATGATTGTCGGTCACCGTGATGACGGTGTTGTTGTACGAGGCGTTCACATACACGCGGCCGCTTTCCACGTGTTTGGACTTCTTGACGGACGCGACCTTCACCGCCGGGGCATCTCCTGCCGCCTGCGTCTTCTGCGTCTCGTCGCCGGATTGTTCCGCTACCTTTTTCTTGCCCATGTTATTTCAGTTCAACTTTGCGCTTGCCGCTGCCGGCCGTCTTCCTGACGTTCCCACGCACTGTCCGCGAGTTCGTCCGCGTCCGCTGGCCGTGCACCGGTAACCGGCGCGCGTGCCGGAGACCCCGGTAGGCCTGCAGGTCCTTTAATCGCTGGATATTCTTGCGCACGACCTGCCGCAATTCGCCTTCTATGCGACAGTTCGTTTCTATCCAGTTTTTCAGACGATTCACCTCGTCCGGTGTCAGTGCTTTTGCGCGCTTCGCCGGGTCAACCTTCGTTGCCGTGAGCGCCTTCGCGGCCATCGTGCGGCCGATGCCGTAAAAATACGTCAGCGCGACGTCTGCCCGCTTTTCGTCCGGAATGTTGATGCCGAGTAATCGCATATTAGCCTTGCCGTTGTTTGTGTTTCGGTATCTTGCAAACGACGTACAAGCGCCCTTGGCGCTTCACGATCTTGCACTTCTGGCAGATCTTCTTAATGGAACTTCGTACCTTCATAGTGGTTACATCCGCCGCACGATCCTCCCCCGCCGTCCATCGGGGCTCATTTCCATGAGCACGCGATCGCCGGGCAGGACCCTAATGTGGTTCATGCGCATCTTTCCCGCCAAATGAGCGAGCACTTCCGCGCCGCCCTCTACGCGCACACGAAAAGACATCGCCGGCAGTGCTTCATCAACAATGCCTTCCTTTCGCGGTACTGCGGTATCCTGACCGTTCGTCATATCCGCAGTTTCGCCTGATGCGTGTCTCCCATGCCGGTCGCGTATAGATATCTGTTAGGGATAATGCCTGAAACCGGCCCCAGAACGTTCTCCGTGAGGGGCCGTACCAGCTTCGCTAGTATATGCGAAATCCTGCTTTCTTGTCAATTGACCGTCACGCTGATGCGGTCGGGGTTCTGGGGCACCGTTCCCAACCAAAACGGCCAGAGGTCTATCTGCGCTTGCTGCAGATCGGGCAACGCAAGGATATTCTGCCGAGCGGTCGCCAAATCCTTGCCAGCAATTTGCTGCTTGAACTCCGCGTCATCGAACTTCGGCGCAACAACTCCCTTTGCTTCCGCTGTAAAAGCCACCTCCCCTTTCCCCAGATCAACACGCACGTCGCGGAACACAAGTTCGAGGGACCGAAAATCAAGGTCGGTGCGGCCGTTCGCTGCACGCGTCAGGAGCGCTTTTCGCAGGTCGCCTTCGCGGAAGGCCATTGCACGGAATTGCCCTTCAGCGAACACGCTGAACTGGCCTTTGTCGTCCGCTACCTTTCCTGCAGTGAACCGCGGGAGCGTCATGGACGATGCACCTTCTAATATCTTCAGGTCCTCCGGCCGGTTCGCCAACAAGTTCGAGCGCAAACTTGCCGAGAGCATCTCGGTTACTTTTTCGCGCGCTGCGGCGATATCTGCATCCGTTGGGACCGCACGTTCGCCGACCGCACCGCCTGATGCCTTTTCCTTCAGCTCGCCGTAGAACCCGTCGAACTTCGGCGTTCCCTTGAATCCGGGTATCGTGAGCTTCGACACCGGCCCGATGTTGTATTCCTCTCCCGGCTTATCCGCGGTCACTGCAACCTCGATGGAAGACGGAATGACCTTGCCGTCCTGTATCTTCGCCCCGGGAACCGTTACGCCGGAGTCAAGCCGGAATATCTTGCCATCCGGCGTCTCAAAGCGCGTCGTCGCTACGAGCGACTGCGCTTCCGAACTATACGCGTTGTAAATAATGAGCCGCGCCGCGGCCTTCTGTGATACGACCGCCCTCCCTGTTGCCGGGAAGAACTGGGTCGTATTCCGCGATTGGGTCAGCAGTTCGCCGGGAAGCACGAGTGCGCCGTTCGCCTGCGACCGCGCGATGGTCTTGCTTGCCGTGACCGCCACGGTCTGGCTTCCGTCGCTTGTCTTAAAGGTAACCACAACGTCCGCGCGGCTCATGAATTTGCCCACGATGAATGCGCCGGCGATGAGCACGAGAACGACCGCACCGATCGCGGCCGTGCTCCGACGCCCGAACCGCACGCGCGGCATGCGGATGCGCGGGAAGCGGCGGCGTACCGTCTCCGGCCCTTCCGCAATATCCGCGCTCTCGGCCACCGCCTCGGCAGCGGCGCGCCGGTCGCGTTCCGCCATTTCTTCAAGCTCCTCGTCGGTCGGCCCGCCATCCACAATGGGCTCTTCGGTTATCTTCGTGCGTGTCTTCCCGCCCTTCGTGATACGGATATCAACGGAACGACGTGCGGGATGCGCCACGGGCGCTTCCTCCGCGGGTTCTCCGTGGGGCCGGATGTCCGAGAGCGACCGCGAGCGTCCCTCGCGGAACAGCGGATGATATCCCTCAATGCTCGCCTTCCCCGCAAGCGCAAGCACCGCATTGTCCACGGTCTCAATCAGAAGATTCTTGCTCGCACCATCCGCTTCGCGTTTCAAGATGCGGAAATTCCCGACGGACTCGCCGAGCACGCTGTTCTTTGGAATGACGAGCACGAGATCCGTATCCTCGTCGGAGATGATACGCTCTACAAGCTCTGCGATGCCCTCTTCCCGGTCAACGAATATCTTTTTCATATGAACGCTTAGAATTATACATTACTCCACGATTTCTCGCTCATCATATTATGCTGACGCACCAAGCCAGTTCATATGACGCTTGAGCCATTCGTTTATCTCCGAGCTGTTCTGCTTGAAATAGAACTCCAGGAATGGCGCGACGCGCAGGAACCGTTCCGCGGTGGTACGTCCCCACTCTTCTGGAGCGAGTGATATGCCGAGCTTCTGGAGCACTTCTGCGAGCGGCGGCTCCACAAGTGTTACGCCGCCGCTTTTGTATGGCAGCGCCACCGGAAGCGGCATGTCCACGGCGCAATGGGTATCGCCCTTGAGGCGCGCGAGCTTCAGCTCGGCCAGGAGCGCTTGCATACCCGGCTTTATCAACCGTTCAAAGTACCGTTCCGCGGACGCCGAGAGTCCTTTCGTGAGATAGAGCGCGTAGAGGTCTTGCGCGACGCCGTGCGCGACGCCAAACGCGTCCGCGATGGTCTCGCGGAACTTCACCGTGTGCCATACGAGCCGCGCGCGGGTGATATGGTACCCAATGGCCGCCTTCTGCATCACAAAATACGAGGACCGCTCCGCGCCGAGCGCAACGAAGCGCGCAGGCAACCCGCGCACTTTCGCAATGCACAAGAGCCCCGCCCTCCCCGGCTCCGTGAAAAAGAACGTGCGGTGCGATGCGAGAAGCTCACGCAGCCGTTCGAAGACCGCGCGCGTCGTGAGCGTTAGTTCCGCGACGGCCTGCACGCTCTTCGCTGGGAACCCGACGGGGTTCAATACCTGGTGTCCGTCTATTTTAAAATGCACCACTTGGCTGTTCACGAGGATGGTGTCCAGGTCGTCTACGCCGAGTTCTTGCGCGGCGTCCGCGCGCGCCTGATTGAAGACTTGCGCGATGCCTTTCGCGAGGAGATTCTCCAATTCCGTTGGCGAGAGCGGCGTCGCCGACGCGTCCCGCTCGATGTGGAGCGGAAGGAATGACGTGACGACGAGCGAGGGGTCTGCCGCGACGATGATATTGGACTTCGCGCGATGTACTTTGAGGTACGCTTGCATCTCCTTCGGACCGATATCGTCCCGTTCGCGGTCAACGCGCAGGCGGCTTTCGCGGTCCACGCTCAAGAAACGGGCGGCTGTCCGTTCGGGCATGACCTCCAGCAACAGGAACTTTTCGCGCTTTTGGAAAAATCGGAGGTTCAACACTGCTTTTATTTTACCCTCCCATCTTTCGAAAATCCATGAGAGACGGCTTCATGCCTATTGCGTATACCCTATTCAAAAAAGATGCCGTGTTTTCGCCGAAAGATGGGAGGGTGAACCACGAATAAAAGTCGCGGCCTCGGCCCTCAACAGAGGACCGAGGCCGACCGCCTTACCGCTCGAACCATCCGAACGGAAAGACTTGTAGCGCGAGGAGCACGGTGGCGATGACCGCCAGCGCGACCAGGAATCGCACGATGCGTCCGCGTCTGGACATCTTGAATCTCCTTTCCTGCCGTCAGGGACAGGTTTGTCTTTCGGCCCGCGTGTCGCTGTCTACGACAAGCGGCGCTGCGGCACCATCCGGCCAAATCCAGTACTCGAAGGCGTAGGTGCCGTTCTGGTACAGCCGGAGCCGGATGACGCCGAATGTCTCGCGCTCCCCGGCCTTTCCGAAGTAGCGGAATTCGCTCATGGCGCAGCGTACGTTGCGGAACGCATAGAGCCGCGAACCGCCGGTCCCCACAACAAATGGACGGAATCCCTGCGCCGCATCCGGGACGCCGCTTGCAGCGAGTAGCCGGAACCGCTCGTAGTGATGTTCGTGCCCATGAAGCGTGATCCGAAGCCGACCGGCAAAGAAGTCCAGAAACTCCTGCACGCTCCGCGTATCGCCGTTCTCACCGTGCCCCCAGCGAGGATGATGCCAGATGCCGAGCACGGGAAGTCCCGGATGTTCGGTGAGCCGCCGCCGAACGAAGTCCGCTTGTTCGGCACGCCGCACTCGGTCACCGAGGAGCATGCTGTTTAAGACAAGCACGAGCCATCCGCGTTCGGCGTAGCTGTAGTAGCCGTCCCGTCCATTCTGGATGGCACGCTGACCGAAGATGGTGAAGTAGTAGGGGGACGGCTCTTCCCAATCGTGGTTCCCCACGCAGGGATTCACGATGGGAACGAACTGGCCCCACGCGGGCTCGAAGCACCGTACGTAATCCTCTTTCCGTCCGCTCGGATACGCATGGTCGCCGAGCGTATGGAGACGTACGACATCCGGAGCAGAATCCCTGATGAGGAATTCCACGAGCCGGGCTGTCACCTCCGTGCCACTCCGCGAGCAGTCACCCATGTCTCCGACCGCAATCACGGTGAACCGGTCTGGCGTCGGCGTCGGACTTGGCGACGGTACGACGCTTGGCGTAGTTCCGGAATCGGTCTTCCCGCATCCGGCAAGCGTGAAGGCGGCGAGGCCGCCGACGAATGAACGTCGCGTGACGGGCATGTCGCCCTCCTTCCTTTTGCTCTCGTGAGCGTTAAAACAAAACCCAGCACGTCAACGAAGCTGGTCATATAATACAACTATTCTATTTTATCGTCAATTACGGCTCTATGCTCCCCCGGATGCGGCGTACTCCTGCGCTGGAGGATTCTTCCTTCGTTACCTTGAACGTGCCGATGGTCCCTGTGTGTTCCACGTGCGGGCCGCCACACAATTCTTTTGAATACACTTCGTTCGTCTTCGGATCGTAGGCGGTGTAGACCTTCACGCGTTCGGGATATCGTTCGCGGAAAAAGCCAAGCGCCCCCTGCGCCGTTGCTTCTGCAAAACTCATTTCCTCCCACTTCACCGTGAGGTCCTTTTTTATCGCATCATTTACCCACTCCTCCACTTTCTTTTGCTCTTCCGGCGTTACCTTGCGCGGGAAGCGGAAATCAAACCGCGTGCGCTCAATGGTGATGTCCGAACCGTCCTGCTGGACCTCATTTCCGAGTACGGCGCGAAGCGCGGCGTGGAGCAAGTGCGTCGCTGTGTGATACCGCGTCACTTTTTCCACCTCGGATTCGTCGCGAATCGTCACTTCGCCGGTTTTGAGATACAGGCCATGTCCGCCGAATTTTGATTCTGCCCCTGCGCGGGAAAGCTCGCGATGTTTTTCCATTTCCGAATCGAACGCTGCTCGGTCTACGGATTTCCCGCGCTGTGCAGCGAGCTCTTCGGTGAGCTCGATCGGAAAACCGAAGGTCGCAAGAAGTGTGAACGCCTCTGCGCCCGGAATATCTCCCGCTTGCGCTGCAACCTTTTCAAACTCCTTAATACCACCGTTATACGTCCTTTCGAACGCCTCCTGTTCCTTTCCGAACACCGCTTTGATATCTACGCGTTTTCCTGGAAGTTCCGGATATGCGCTGCCGTACGAATCAATGAGCGCATCTATCGTCGTGTCTAAAAATCCAGCCGGAAGACCGATGATGTAGTGTCCGTGCGTCACGGCGCGGCGGATGAGTCGCCGCAGGAGATACCCGCGGTCCTTGTTTGATGGCACGACACCATCGGCGATGAGGAATATCGCCGCACGCACATGGTCCGCGATAATGCGCTCGGAGCGGACGTTGGAGTTCTTCGCACCGGCGCGGATAGCATCCGTGAGCGGTTTCAGGATATCTATATTGAACATATCCGGATCGTTATTGGACGCCGCCGTGATACGCTCCAACCCGCCGCCAAAGTCCACGTTCTGCTGCGCAAGTTTCTCGAACTTCCCATCCTCCGTCTTCTTGTATTCCATGAAGACAGAGTTGCCGATTTCCACGAACCGCCCGCAGTCGCAGTTCGGATGGCATTCTTTTCCGAACTTCGTGTCGTGCGGGGTTCCAAAATCGTAGAACATCTCCGAATCCGGCCCTCCCGGTTCGCGCGCGGGCATCTTTTCCGGCGGGCCTGAACGGCTCCACCAATTCTTCTTTGCGTTGTAATAAAAGATGCGCCCGCCCTGCATGCCGAGCTCGTTCCCCTTCTCCGGCGCGCCGAGCATGACCGCTTTTGCTTCTATGCCCTTCTTCTTGAACAACTCCTGCCAAATGGCCGCCGATTCGTCGTCTTGCGGAATGTTATATTCCGGTGCGCCGGAGAAGACCGACACATAGATCTTCTGTGGGTCTAATTTCACGACGTCTGTGAGGAATTCAAATATCCACGGCAGCTGTTCTTTTTTAAAATAATCGCCGAGAGACCAGTTCCCGAGCATCTCAAAGAACACGGTGTGACGATTATCCCCCACCTCATCCACGTCCTCCGCGCGAAAACTTTTCTGTGAATTGACGAGCCGTTTTCCGGCTGGATGCGGCTCGCCTAAAAGATATTTCAGGAGCGGCTGCATCCCTGAGCCGGTAAAGAGCGTCGTTGCGTCGCCTTCGGGCACGAGCGAAGCCGACGGAATGACCACGTGTCCCCGCGCGGCGAAGAAGTCCAGATATTTCTTACGAATCTCGGAGGAAGTCATCTCCGTACCAACTCTATCCCAAATCTCCGAATCCCTCCAGCGCTTTCGCTTTGTGGTGTTCGCGGATCTTTTCCAGTGCTTTTGCTTCAATTTGCCTGATGCGCTCGCGCGTGACGCCCGACACCTTCCCTACTTCTTCAAGCGTATGCGTCACGCCGTCCTCCAAACCGAACCGCATCGTCAATATCTTCTGCTCGCGCTCTGAAAGATCCACCATAATTTCCTTTATGAGATCGCGAAGCAGTGCGCGCGCCGCGAGTTGGGATGGCGTAACGCTCTTTTCATCCGGAATGAAGTCCGAGAGCGTGGAGTCCTCCTCATCGCCGACGGGCTGCTCAATAGAAAGCACCTCCTGTGAAATTTTTTGAATGTGGAGCACCTTATCCAAGTCCAGCCCCATTTCCGCGGCGATTTCCTCGGGTAACGGGTCGCGGCCGAGCTCTTGAATGAGCGCGCGGCGCGTCTGGGCGTATTTTGAAATGGTTTCCACCATGTGCACCGGAATGCGGATGGTGCGGCTCTGGTCCGCGAGTGCGCGGGTGATAGCCTGCCGTATCCACCAGGTCGCGTAGGTGGAGAACTTGAATCCCTTTGTGTAGTCGAATTTCTCCACGGCACGCGAAAGGCCGATATTCCCCTCTTGCACGAGGTCGAGAATAGAGAGATTCGGCGAGCGGTTCGCATAGCGCTTTGCGATGGACACGACGAGCCGCAAGTTCGCCTTCATGAGGCGCTTGCGCGCTTCTTCGTCACCGCCGGCGAGTCGTTTTGCCAAGTCGCGCTCTTCCTGCTTCGTGAGCAGCGGGGTCTTTCCGATCTCCCGAAGATACATCTGCACCGCATCCGGTGTGCCGCGCTCGAACTCCAGCGCGTGCTCCATTTCCTTCTCCGACGGCTCTTTTTCTTTTGAGCTTATCTCAATAAGCCCGCCGGTCTCAATGATCTTGATATTCGCCTTCTCCAGCGCATCGTACACCTCCTCCAGGAACGCAATATTCCCCTCAATGTTCGGGAAATAATAGAGGATCTCGTTGTCGGTTACGAAGCCGCGCGGACGGCCGCGCTCAACAAGCTCCTCAAGCGCTTTGCGATCCAGCGTTTCTTTCGCATCCGGTTTCTTCTTCGCCGCCGCGCGCTTTTTCGCCGGGTGCTTCGCTTTCCCTGTTTTTCCCGCCTTGCTCGCTTTTTTTGCTTTCTTCGCGCGCTTCGGCTTCGCCCGCTTCACGGGACGGCGTTTCGCCTTCGGCTTCGGGCGTTTTTTCCCACGCTTTGCCTTCTTGCTCTTTTTGGACGTAGCCACGGCGGTAGGTATACCTCAGAAAAGAAACGCGTCGCGGATGAAGGGGTCTTACCGGGACGCTCTGATGGGCTCCATCATACGTCACCGAGCCCCAGAAATCAACCTATACCGCAGGCAGCGCTTTCATCTCTTCGTGCGCCGACGCGATAGCGGCTTCGTTCCCCTCTTCCTCCGCGCGCTTGATGCGTGCAATAAGTTCGCGCCGCCGCGCCTTCACATACTCGCCGTGCACGTATCCCTTGAGCGCAGAGAACTCCTCATCATCCAGGCCCTCCGAACGAAGCATGGCCAAATTCATGAGCTCGTCGAGCCGCGCATCCTGCGCCTTTCGGTCTCCCTTTCGAAATAGGTCGTAGAGCAGGCGGTAATCCGCCGTAAGGTATTCCGCATGTTCGCCGAGCGCGTTCATATCGCCCCGCGCAAGGCACGCGGAGACGAGCCGCTCCGACAGGAGGTCCCAGCGCGAGATGGGACGGTCCGCGTCTCCGGGAACCGGCTCCGCGCCATCCGCCGGCCGCGGAGCGGCCGGCGTTTTCACCTCAATGCGCTCCGCTTCTTCAAGTAAAACGCGCTCGTCAATACCAAGCCGTTTGGACAGCGCCTTGAACCACGTATCCCGCTCTACCGGGCTTGCGAGCATCTTGAGCTTCCCCACGACCGCGCGCACCGCCATAAGGAATTTCCGGTCGCGCTGGGTGTGTGTCGGCTTGCCCTGAGCAGCGTCGAAGGGTAAATATTTTTCAAAGTAGAACTCGGGGGCGGGAACCGCTGCGGCAATCATCTTCTGTAGCGCTTCGGCGCCAGCGACGGCCGCGTCCGCCGGGTCCTTGTATTCGCCGAACCGCGCAACTTTCACGCCGAAGTCGGCGCTTGCTGCAAGATCTATCGCTCGTTCCGTCGCCTCTATCCCCGCCTCATCGCTGTCGAAGCCGACGACGAGTTGGTCCGTTGCGCGCCGCAACGTGCGAAGGTGGTCGGCGGTCAAAGCTGTGCCGGACGAGGCCGCGACATTCTTCACGCCCGCCTGATAGCTCATCAGGAGGTCCATCTGGCCTTCTACGAGAAATGCCCAACCGGCTTCGCGGATGTGCGGCTTCGTGATGTGATAGCCGTACAAGAGTTTTGACTTATTGAAAACGGGTGTTTCCGGTGAGTTCACGTACTTTCCCATTTCGCCTGTATCAAATTGCGGCAAGATACGTCCGCTGAAACCAACGGGCTTTCCAAAGTGGTCGTGAATGGGGAACATGATGCGCCCGCGGAAGCGGTCAAAACGCGAGCCGCGGTCGGTCTGAATGGCAAGCCCCGCGCGGACGATGTCTTCCGGCGCGAACTTCATCTTCAGGAGGTGCAGGATGAGCGCCTCCTGACCGTTCGGCGCGAATCCGATCTCAAATTCTGCGATGGTTTCCTGCTGCATTCCCCGTTCGGCGAGATATTTTTCGGCGACAGGCGAACGTTTGAGTTGCTCAATGAAAAAATTCTTTGCGGCGGCGTTTATATCGTGCAGAAGCCCGGCGATCTTATACTCCCCGGGATTCAGCCGGCGCAATTCCACGCCCGCCTTCTCCGCAAGGATACGGAGCGCTTCGCCGAATTCAATGTTCTCGTGCCGCATGAGGAACGAGAAAATATCGCCGCCCAAGTTACAACCGAAGCAATGCCAGGTCTGCCGTTCGGGCGAAACCATGAACGACGGGGTCTTCTCACGGTGGAACGGACAGCGGCCCTTGAAATTCTTTCCGGCAGGCGTGAGTTCAACGTACCCGCGTACGAATTGCACAACGTCCAGCTTTTCTTTTATTTGGTCGGTGGTTGGGCTTGGCACGACTGAACTATACCTCCAGAAAAAGAGCGCTCGCAAGGCGGGCGTGGGAAATACGCTGTATATCCTGTTCCAATCTTATTCGTGGAACCACTGCCCCATGAGCACGATGGAATAGACGCCGAGCGCGATGGCAGCCAGGTGGTACACGGTGTTCCGTTGGACACGATGGCGGTGGAGCTCCGGCAGGAGGTCCGAGATGGCGATGTAGAGGAACGAGCCGGCGGCGAAGGCGAGCACGAATGGTGTATACCCTCCAATGAACGGGAGTGCGAGATAGCCGGCCACAGCGCCGAACGGGGTCATGAGCGCAGTCCAAAAGTTATACCACCAGACCTTCGCACGACTGTATCCCAGATGAAGCAAAACGCCGAAGTCCCCTATCTCCTGCGGTACCTCGTGGAAGAACACGGCAACGGTCGTCGCGACGCCGATCTCCGTTCCCGCGCTCCACGCAAGCGCGATCGCGATGCCATCGATGAAATTATGAATGGAGTCGCCGACGAGGATGGACGCGGTCATCACTCGGTGGGCATGCTGGCGCTCATCGTGTGCGTGGTCCTCAGTGTCCTCATGGAGGTGGTACCAATGGAGTGCTTTTTCAAAAAGAAAGATGGTAAAGATGCCGGCGACGACCCAGGGGGCAATCACTCCGTAATCCGCCGCTTCGATCGCTTCCGGAATGAGCTCCAGGAACGCCGCGCCGGTCAAACTGCCGATAGCGAAGCTCACGAGGATAAGGGATATCCTTCGCGCGAACCGTTCGCGCCAAAGGAGTAGCGCGCCGCCCACAAGTGCGCAGACGCTACCGAGTAAACTGGCCAGAACAATTTGCGAGAACATGCAGTTCAGTTATAGTATGGAGCCACGTGCGGGATTAGTACAGTGGCAGTACGGTTGCTTCCCAAGCAACAGACGCGAGTTCGATTCTCGTATCCCGCTCCAGTGTGCTTGCAATTACTGCGGGACGATCTTTGCGCCGTCCCACCGGAAGCGGGAGGAGAGAACATACACGCTCGCGGCTTTGCGTTCGCTCGCGAGCCAGTCATCATAACTCTGACCCCGGAGATAGAGTCGGCCCTCGAGGATGTCGCGCTCTGCTGCAGGGACAAGCACTTCGCTCCGAAAATCCGCATACCCCATGCCATAGAGCGTCTGTACGCCGCTCTGGACCTGCGGATCGTTCGCGAACTCGCTCACCTTTGTCTCTACAAGAGCCCGAAGATCACCTCCTGCCTCGCGTGAGGCTCCGCGCTCTACGAGCGCCGCGACAACGAGCGTATCCAGCACCTCCGCGCCCAGCTCGGCAGGCGTCACGCGCTTCAATACTTCCAATGCTTCGGGGCTCTCTGCATTTATCTTCAGCTGGTTGTTGTGCAATATCGCGGCGGACGCATAGTTCTTCTCAAATCGCGCAGCAGTGATCAGTTTGCCATTCACCACCATCACGGGATACCGGCCGGCCGCGACGAGCACCGCGAGGGCGATAAGCGCGAGCAGGCCCGCGCCGATAAGGATACTTGCGTTCCGCCGATGGCGGACAAAATGACGTATCTGAGCTGCGATGTCGTTCATGGACGTGTTGTCGTAGTGCTCGTTGCCGTATCCGGCACGACGACCATCATCGTCTCGCCGGGGGCCTTATAGTTGAACTTGCCACGAAGCTCTTTCTCAATATTCGCCGTATTGCCATAATACTCGGCATCGCGGCTCAGGGTCTCATGCTCGCGCCGGACCGCTTCGAGCTTCTCTTGCTGCGCTTCGAGTTCAACGCGCGCAGTTTCTCCCCGCTTATAAAAATACCACAACTGACTCGCTAGGAATAGGAGGAGAAGGACGAGAATGACCGTGAGCACGATACGCATCCCTCTTAGAATATCACAATGCCCTACCGGCCAGCCCGGCAGGAATGACAAATGTCAAAATCCAAATTTCAAATCAATGTCAAATGGCCAAAATCCAAACGGCTTTTAACATTGGGGTTTTGAGCTTGATTTGGCATTTGAAATTTGAGCTTTGAGCTTACTTTTTGAGTATCTCCCGGAATACCTCCACCGGCACAGTCACGCGCGCCATGGACTGCAGCCGTTCCTTGCCCCGCTCCTGTTTCTTCCACAGCTTCATCTTGCGTGTCCGGTCGCCACCGTTCTTCCCGAAATCGCCGAGCTTCTTTTTCATGGCCGCTATCGTCTCGCGCGCGATAATGCGGCCGCGGACACGCGCCTGAAGTGCCTGCGCGAACTGCTGGCGCGGCAAGAGATCTTTCAGGCGCTCAACGGTCCGCCGCGCCTCGTATTCCACATCGCGGCGGAACACGATGCGCGTCAATGCCGGCACTACTTCTTCAGCGACCAATATCTCTAATTTTTCCACATCCGCGGCGTCCTCACCGTCTAGTTCGTAGCTGAAGGATGCGTATCCGGCGGAATTGGACTTCAACTGGTCGTCAAAATCGCGGATGAGCTCGGCAAGCGGCATGCGCGCTTCTATCGCAACATTATCACCGAGCGTACGAATGTTCTTAATGTCCAGCGCAAAGACGTTCTTCATATTTACCACCTGGCTCATATATGACGCGGGTGAAAGTATCTCCATCGCGATCATCGGCTGGAGCACATCGTCCGGGTCCAAGGGGAACTCGTGCGGGTCTCTTACCACTATCCACTCCCCTTTTTCCTTTACCCGATATGCGATGGACGGAAAGCTCGTAATGAACGAACACCCAAACTCGCGTGTGAGCCGCTCTGCTGTTATTTCAAAGTGTAATTGCCCCAGAAGGCCGACTTTCAAGCCGCGGCCGAGCGCTTCGTTCGAATCCGGTTCAAAGAACAGCGCGGCATCCGTAAGCCGCAGGCGCTCCAATCCTTTCTTCAAGTCGTCGAACTCGGTCTTCCCGTCCGGATAGAACGAGATAAAGACGACCGGTGTCGCTTCGCGATATCCGGGAAGCGCAAGTGTTTTCGGCTTCACGCCGGCATGGATGATGGGGTCTGTCCGTAATATGGTATCGCCGATCGTGACGAGCGCCGGCTCTTTGAATCCGGTCGCGATGTACCCGATCTCTCCAGCGCGGAGCTCTTTCGCTGCTTTGTGTTCCGGCAAAAAACGGCCGACTTCCTTGATCTTGAACTTCGCCCCACCGGCGATGAGCGACACATCCTCTCCGGCACGGAACGCGCCGTCCATCACGCGCACGTAGGCAAGAATGCCTTTGTGGTCGTTATAGAGCGAATCGAATATCAGCGCGCGGCCGGCGCATTCTTTCGCGGCGGGGCTCTCGGACGGCGCAGGCACCTTGTTGATGACCGCGTCCAAAAGTTCCGGTACGCCCTTGCCTGTCCTGCCGGAGATGTGGAATATTTCGCCCGGCGATACTTCCAAGAGTTCCGCAAGTTCGCGCGCGGCGCGTTCCGGGTGCGCGGTCGGGAGGTCAATCTTATTCACCGCGCCAATGATGGTGAGCCCCGCTTTTCGCGCGTTCCGAAAGTTCGCAAGCGTTTGCGCTTGGATGCCTTTGGTCACATCCACAAGGAGCACCGCACCCTCCACTGCGTGGAGCGCACGGGATACCTCATACTGAAAATCCGAATGTCCCGGCGTATCAATAAGGTTCAGTTCGTGCCCCTTATACTCCATTCGCACCGGTGCCATCTTGATCGTGATGCCCCGTTCGCGCTCCAGGTCCAGCTGATCCAGATACTGCGGCTTCATCCGGCGCGCTTCCACCGTGCCGGTCAGTTCCAACATGCGGTCAGCAAGTGTGGACTTCCCGTGGTCCACATGGGCGGTGATGACGAAGTTGCGGATATTGTTCTGTCCGTGTTCCATGGATGTCTTTTATCTGCCGAAGGGCGTGGTCAGAGCGCCTGCTCCAATGTGAGCGTTATCACAAGCCTTGCCGGCAAGTCAGCCGTCTCATATTCATACACCGGAAGGCCGTTCTCGCGCCAGCGGTAACCCACGGGAGCATGGAGCTCTACGCGATACTTTCCGAAAGCGCCTGTCTGGCGCTCCAGGACGAATGTATGCGTTCCGCCATCCTTCGGCAGCGTGAGCTTGCGCACCGCGTAATCCATCGTGAGCTCCGTCGTTTCGCCGAGCGGCGTCCGCATCCATGCGCCGAAGACCGTCTTGCCGGATTCCTCATATTGCGTCACTCCAGGCACGGCGACCACTTCCTTTGCCGTCGCTTCAAGCCGCGCCAGGTCCGCGTCCGTTTCATACCCACCTTTCGCGTAGTTCACGAGCGGCGTGACGGACCGTTCAATGATGCCACTCCCGCCCTCAAGCTTCGCCCCGTTCGGCGCGAACACCTTCACAAACGCCTGATTCGGCGTGCGATACCACCATTCCGCCGCTTTCGTACCCTGGTGCATGCGTTTCACGATGACGTGGTTCGACAGCACACCATCCGCACTCAGTTGACTCTGGAGCGTCACTTCCTGCTTCGTGTACAGATCGCTCTTCCCGCCGCCAATGTTCGCGATGGCAACCGCGAGATAGTCGACATCATCGTTCGCAGATGCGCGGAACACCTGTCCCGCCATACCGACCGTTTCCGCAAAGTTCTGCAACGCCGGTTCGCGAACGTACGCCATGAGATCCTTGCGTATGACCCATCCGGCGACGACATCCGGACCTTCGTCCCACGCAAACTCTTCGGACCGCATGATCGATAGGATCATCGGCGCAAGCTCGCCGAGTACGAGCTTCGGCGCGTCATCGCCGCGTTCCTGGGCGAGTTGCACCTCGCGCTGTATCTCCGTGAGAAAGTTGTCCGCGGTGATGACTTGCTTCGGCGAGAGTTTCAGCGGACCAAGCTTGGTCAGTATGTCGCGCACGACCGGGGCGGATACGCCAACCGCCGCGTCAAAGTACGGCTCGTCGCCGGGATAGAGCTCCGACGCGTCCATGAACGACAACACCTTTTCCGCTGATGCCGGGAAATCAAAGGACCAGTTCGCATCCGCCGCACGCCAGCGCTTCACGAGGCCCTGCAGTTCCCGCGGCGGAACGATGTTCCGCTGCAGTCCACGGTCCGGTTCGTTCACATCGTGGACGGTCAGCGACCGCAGGGAGCCGTTCACGAGCGTTACGTCCGCATAGCTCCCGATGAATCCGCCGCCCGGGCGAAGCTCCGCGGGGTTCAGAAAGAATACGGCGATATGACGCTCCTTTCCGTCAAGCCACGCGATCGCGGCATCCAGCGTATTCACTGCGCGGTTCACCGCAACGCGGTGGTCCAGATATTCGCCCGGCGACATCGGCATGAATGTCTTGAGCGGCCCGGGGATCTGCTCTAATTCCTCAAGTGCTTCGTTCAATCCGCCAAGGTCCTCGCGCGCGGCGCGGAGCATTGCGATGAGCTCGTTCCCGCCATCGTTCAACATCATCCGAAGACCGTCACGCCGCAGACGCTCCACGTGTCCGAACAGCGCACCTAATCGATCGCTCACCGCTTGCGCGCTCGTGAACGTTCCACCCAGGTCCGCGAAAAGCGCCTGCGCCACGGTGAACATGTCGCCGATCGATGTCGCACCATTCATAAGCTTCGTGAGCGGGCTCGTCTCCACGCCACTCAAGCCCTCAGATCCGTCGTTCAGCAACCCTTCATATCCCCGAAGGCCGGGGAGGATGGCCTGCGCGCCCCCGAGCGATTCCGCGACCCGATGCAGTTGGTCCACCTTGCGCTGGTATGCAAGCGCTCCAGCCAACACGACGCCCAGTATGCCGACCACCGCAAATACCAGCACGAATCTGCGCATAGGAAACGAACGCTCCGGGAACTCGCCGTGCATGTCCGGCGCCGGCGCGCGCTCCGCGCGGACATCGTCCGCGGCGCCTACAAATTCGCCAACGGACTTCCGCCGCGGACGGAACACGTCTGCGATACGCGTTGAGATATTCTTCCGAGGTACGTTCCGCCACATCGCTCCCATTCTACCCCGCCGCGGCACACAGGGAAACACAGAGTGCTCTGCGCATGCGAATTCGGTATAATACGGCCATGCGTATCTGGACCGTACCGGCGACCCGCGCTGCGCTCGCGCTCATCTGTGCCGCATCGCTCGGCATCATGGCGAGCGTGTCATCGCAAGAATCGGCCACGATGGATGAACTCGCGCACATCCCCGCCGGATACGGCTACGTCCGCTATCTTGATTTCCGCTTGAACCCCGAACATCCTCCGCTTTTGAAGGCTCTGGCGGGCGTCCCGTTGCTCTTCGGCGGATTCACATTCCCGACGGAGCACCGCTCATGGACCGATATGGTAAACGGCCAGTGGGACTCCGGCGCGCAGTTCCTCTACTTCTCGGGGAACGACGCCGATCGCCTCGTGCAGACCGCCCGATTCGGCCCCATACTGCTCACGCTCCTTCTCGTCATCCTCATCTATATCTGGTCTGCGGAACTTATGGGGCGCACGTGGGCGCTCCTCCCAACCCTGCTCTTCGGTCTTTCGCCGCACGTCCTCGCGCACGGGCACTACGTGACGACCGACATCGCAGCGGCGTTCGGCGTCGTTTTCGCGACCTACTTCTTTGTCCGCATGCTGTATGCGCCGACCATGCGGTCGGTGCTCTTCGCCGCGCTCGCGTTCGGCGTCGCGCAAAGCGGAAAATTTTCGGCCGTCCTTCTCATCCCCTATTTCATCGTACTTGCCGCGCTCTATGGGGGCGCACAGGGCTATCGCGCAGCGCAAGGCATGCCGTGGTTTCCCCGCATGCGAACCATCGCGCTCGCAAAGCTGCGGCATCTTGCCCGCACCGCGGTCGTCGTCGTGCTCGGCTATCTCATCGTCGTGTATCCGCTCTACGCGCTCTTCACCATGAACTATCCGGTGGAAAAACAGGTGAGCGACACGACATTCATTCTGTCTTCTTTCGCCGACGGCCCAACGCCCGCAGGAGGAGTATGCAAACCGGCGCGTTGCCTTGCAGAGCTCAATATTTGGATGGCCGGGAATCCTGTATTCCGTCCGTTCGCGGAATACATGCTCGGCGTGCTGATGGTCTTGCAACGTTCCGCCGGCGGTAATACGAACTACTTCCTTGGCCAGGTCTCGGCGTCCGGTTGGCACCACTATTTCCCCGTCGTATACGCCGCAAAAGAACCACTGCCAGTGCTCATCTTGGTCTTCGCTGCGCTCCTCGGAAGCATCGTTGCGCTCTGGCGCGCGGCGCGGGCCGCGGGTTCACGCTGGCTTCGGTATTTCGTGGACTGGCTCGGTGTGAATTTCGCCGAATTCGCCATGCTCCTCTTTATCGTCTTTTATTGGGCGTGGAGCATGAAGAGTCCTTTGAACATCGGCTTTCGGCATCTCTTCCCCACACTTCCCTTCATCTACATCCTTGCCGCGGAGTTCTGGAAGCGTTTCGCCACCTCCATCACCATTCCTCGCGCTGCAACGTTCGTCGGCACGCTCATGCACGGCATGCGCGCCATCGCGTCCTCGTCGCTCAAGTATCTTGCGACCATCGTGCTCATCGTCTGGTTCCTGCTTGCGGTGCTCTCCGGCTATCCCTACTATCTTTCTTATTTCAATGAGTTCGCCGGCGGGACGACATACGGCTACCGCGTGGTGACAGATTCGAACTACGATTGGGGACAAGACCTCGCGCGGCTCCGGGAGTTCGTCGCCGCACATCCGGAGATAGATAAGATGGCCGTGCATTATTTCGGCGGCGGGAATCCCGGGTATTATCTCGGCGCGAAGAACGAGAACTGGTGGTCGGCGCGCGGCAATCCAACGGCAAGCGGCATCCATTGGCTCGCAATCTCGGTGAACGAACTGCAGGGCTCGACGCAAAAGGCGGTTCCGGGATTCACGCGAAAGCCCGATGATGAATACCGCTGGTTGACCGACCTTCGCCCACCGAAGGAAGGCATGGGAAATGTTCCGGAGCCCGATTATCGGGTGGGAACCTCTCTCTTTGTCTATAAACTATAGCCGGAACGCCACCGTTCGTCCGTCGACTCTGACGTATTGACGAACGCTCCCATTCATCGGTAGATTGGGAGCAGTACGCCGTCCGTTTTTTTCATTTCCCCCGGATGGTCGTTGATCGGCCGCGAGTCGCGGCCATCCGCCCGCGTCGTCGTATGGTTCCGTCCCATGTGCAACGCCTCGCCCAGGACGTCGAGCCGACACATTGCGCGGGGGCATCAACGGATCGCGGCACCCCGGGAGCGCAAGCTCTCACCTATCCCGTCCTCCGGACGGGAGCAGACCGGATCCGGTCCCTCCACCATAAGGACCTACCGGCTCGCAAACCCCGAGGGGGCAGCTCCGCTTGTGCGGACTGCCCCCTCTCCTTCGGCCCTCATACGCTATCACTTGTTCTTATCGCTTCGTCCCGCATCAATACGCCGCACCTCGTTGTCCAACCATTGTAACTGAGCAAGGGCTCTTTGCTTTTCATCTTCTCGGGCGGGGTCGCCCGTGAGTGCCCACATGCTCAATTCGGCAAAATAATCAGCTAAATCATCATCTTCTTTGAAAACTTCGGGGAAGTCGCGCGCGAGCTCTATTAATTTCTCATTCGCTTCGCGCTGTTCGGGACTCGCGGGTTCGGGGTCTCCCTCATAACCGGATTGCTTTGGTTCTTTTTCCATAATTCAATCGAGTCGCTCCACGAGCGGCCTAAGCGTCGTATTAATGAACCCGTCCAGCTCGGCCCGCACTGCTTCCCGGTCACCACTTCCCTGCGCGCGGGCTGTGATGACCCGCCATCGCCCCTTCTGTCGCGCGTTCAATTTTTCATACAAATGACTCCAGCGCCCGAGGAGTGCGAGTGCCTCGGTTATCTCTGCCTCAATATCCTGCAATCTTTCAAAATGTTCCTGCTCCGCGTTCATCCGTACTCATTTTACCACAAGGACATCCATCCGCAGAGGTCACTGGTAGTACACGCGGTTTTCTACGCGGAGGTCGATGTAGCTCAACGCGGAGAACGCCGGCCGCAAACGTCCTTTCGCATCATCCTCGCGCAACGTGCGCAACGCCTCGGCTGCGTACGTCGGCGCGAATCGCAAACTGAAGAAGAGCGCGGGGCCGTCGTACGTCGTGATCCGCAACTCTTGGAGTGCCGGGTTCTCGTATCGCACGTCGCGTATCCGCAGGCCGGAATCCGCAAGCACCCGGAGCACATCCATCAATCTCCGCATCTCCTCCGCGGCAAGCGGTGCCGCGCCCAGCTCGGCATCCTCCGACGCGTGGTCCGAAACGGCGTGAATGATGCTTCCTTCTGCCTCCGGCGCCGGCGCGTAGAGCGCACCGTCCTCGGCGAACCAAAAACATCGTACCGGCTCTGTCCGCCGCAAGCACCAGATGCCCGCTGGCTCGCGCTCCACGACCGTGACATCTATCCGGCGCGCGAACAGGTTTCGCACGAGCTCAATGCGCTCCGCCTCGGGCAAAAAATCCGGGCGGTCCATCACGGCGCGGCCCGGCCATGCAAGCACATGCCCTAATCCGAGCATCCGTGCGAAGAACGAACGGCTGCCGAACGCACCGATGATCGCGTGCTCAACTTCGTCGTAGGTCAAGCGCGTATTACCGCTAATACGGATCTCGCCGACCGCGACGAACGGTGAGCGAAATACGAACCAGAGCGAACCGACGAGCACCGCGGCCGCGAGCGCGATGCTCGCGCCGACGCGGAACCTCCGGCGATGTTTCTGTCGGCGCTCCTCCCGCTCGGCAAGATAGAGTTTAACGTCAGCCATAGAATAGGAATCAGGGATTAGGAGTTAGGAATCAGTAAAAATAGGGCACGTTCTTCATTGTATCGCGTTGAACACGATATCCTAAATCCTAGTTCCTGACTCCTAGCTCCTAGACGATGACTCTCTCCATCAGCGGATTCAAGCGCGTCACGAGCTCGTAGTGGATGGTCCCGGCTTGCGTAGCGACATCTCCTGCTGAAAGTTCGTCGCGGCCGCTTGTGCCGATGAGCATAGCGGTGTCACCCACTCGCGGCTTAGCTTCCGTTGCGTCCACCACGATCATCGCCATGGATACGCGTCCTAATACGCGGCACCGTTTTCCGCGGATAAGCACTTCGCCGATGGATGAGAGTGCGCGCGGGAATCCGTGCCAGTATCCGATGGGCAACACGGCGGCGATGGTCGGTCGGCGCACGCGCTCCGTGAGGTCGTAACCGACATAATCACCGGGCGCAAGAGGCTTCACCTCCGCAACGGCCGTCCGCCATGAAAGCACCGGCTTCAGGCGGATGCGTGATCCGAGCTGAGCTTTGAGCTCCGAAGATGGCCAGAGCCCATAGAGCCCGATACCAACGCGCACGGCATCCAAATGATATTTCTTTCCGAGAAGCGTTCCACCTGTTGCCGATGCGTGGCGAATAAGACGACGAAAACCCGCCTTGTGGAACATGACGACCGCCTCTTCAAACTCTGCAAGCTGTTTATTCGTATACGCCGGATGTTTCATATCCTTCGCCGCCGCGAAGTGCGTGAAGATGCCCTCCAAGCTTTTTGATATTTGAACTTTGGATTTTGAAATTACCTTGAGGACCTTCGGCAGATCCGAAAGGTCAAATCCTTGCCGGTGCATTCCCGTATCCACCTTGATGTGAAATTTTGGCGGACGTTTCATGTTGGTGAGCGCGCGCAGACCCTCAAAGGTCGGCACGCTCACGGCGATATCTTTTTCTCGCGCAACCGGAAGCCGCGGCGGAAGCGTTGGCCCGAGCGTGAGTATCGGTTTCTTTATTCCGGAACGTCGGAGTGAGAGTCCCTCAACGACGCTATCGATACAGAATCCATCTACGCCTGCGCGCTCGGCGAGCTTCGGGAATGTATAGAGCCCGTGGCCGTACGCGTTTGATTTCACCACTGACCATAGTTTTACCCTCCCAAGTTTTCCGGAAGAAAATTTGGGAGGGTGAACCCGCGAGTCAATGAGCCGCCGAAATGTGCGGATGTTCTGCTCCACCGCATCGCGGTGAATTTCTATCCATGTGCGCAACCCCTCACGATGCATCATCCAATGATGTCCTTCCCGACGTATGCCTGTAAGGCTTCGGGGACCCGAATCTTTCCGTCAGCGGTTTGATAGTTCTCCAGTATGCCGATGAGCGTCCGGCCGATGGCGAATGCGGTTCCGTTCAGTGTGTGCGCGTACGCCAAGCCGTCCTTCGTACGGTACTTGATATTCAGCCGCCGCGCCTGATAATCCGTACAGTTTGACGTTGAGTGCGTTTCGCGATATTCCCCCCTTCCACCGTTCTGGCCGGGCATCCACGTCTCAATATCCCACTTCGCCGCCGCGGGGTCGCCGAGATCCGCGGAGCAAATATCCAATACGTGATATGGCAATTTGAGCGCCTGCATCAGGTGCTCTTCTATGCCTAAAAGAAGTTTATGCTCATCGCGCGAGGACTCCGGCAGCACGAAACTGAACATTTCCGCCTTATCAAACTGGTGTACGCGCAAAATGCCTTTTGTGTCCTTGCCGTAACTTCCCGCTTCGCGGCGGAAGCAGGTGGAAAATCCGAGATACCGTTTCGGCAAGTCCTTTGCTTCAAACACCTCGTCCTTATGCATCGGGCCGATGGATTGCTCGGATGTCCCCACGAGGTACATGTCGTCTGCGGGCAGGTGATATATCTCCTCCGCACCGCGGTCGAGGTATCCCATCGCCGCCATGGATTCCTTAGAGATAAGCACCGGCGGGATAACCGGCGTAAACGGCGCGTCCGAAACATTCAAATTGTTCTTTTTCACGATATCGGCGAGCACATTCCGGTCCGTCACGGTTTTGAGCGCAAGCTGCACGAGCGCGAATTCCAGCTGCACCAGGTCGCCCAAGAGGTACCCGAAACGGCTGCCCGAAACCTTCGCGGCGCGCTCCATGTCTATGAGGCCATCTGATTCTACAAGCGCGAGATAGTCCTTCGGCGCGGCGAGCTGCGGTTTTTCCCCCACTTCGCGAGCAACTTTGTTGTCCGCATCGCTTTTCCCAACCGGCACTTCGGGTAGCGGGGGGTTCGGGATAAGCCGCCACGCGGCAAGACGCTCCTCTTCAGCTTTCGCCGCGCGCGTTTCGGCAGCTTTTATTTCTTCTTTTTTCTTTTTCGCTGCTTCTATGTCGCGTGCGTCAGAAAGCTTCTTCTGCTCCGCGCGGAGCGCGTCCGCCTCCGCCGTCGCTTTCCGCCACTCCTCGTCAAGTGCCAAAAACTTGTCGACGAGGCCGGGGTCGGCATTCTTCGCGGCAATACCTTGCTTTATCTTATCAGGCTCTTTCCGGAGCAGTTGGACGTCTATCATAATGACCCTATCCTACACCATACGTTTCCCTTTGAAAAATAAGGCCAAATGGCGTAATCTAGGGCGTATGGTTAGACAAGCTCAAAGTTCTGACATAGACGCTATCCGGCACTCGTTGGCGCATCTTCTCGCCGCAGCGGTGTTGGAGAAATTTCCAAAAACGAAACTCGGCATTGGACCCGTTATTGAGAACGGGTTTTATTACGATTTTAAGTTTGAGAAGGACCCGGGCGCTGATATCCTGCCCGAATTGGAATCGGCTATGCGCAAGCTCGCGAACCAGCATCTCCCCTTCTCCGGCAAAAAAGTGACCGCCGCGGAGGCGAAGAAATTATTCAAAGACCAGCCGTTCAAAGTCGACCTCATTAACGAATATGCGAAAGAAGGTAAAACGCTCACGGTCTATAAAACCGGGGACGTATTCCAAGATCTCTGCAAAGGTGGCCACGTAAAGAACACGAAGGAGATAAATCCCGAAGCGTTCAAGTTGACGCACCTCGCCGGCGCGTACTGGCGCGGGAACGAAAAGAACCCGCAGCTGGTGCGCATCTATGCGCTCGCGTTCACGACGAAAAAGGAGCTCGACGAACACTTAAAACTACTTGAAGAAGCAAGAAAGCGCGACCACAAAGTGCTTGGCCCGGCGCTTGACTTCTTTACCTTCTCCGACCTTGTCGGCCCCGGCCTCCCGCTCTGGACCCCGAAAGGCACGCTCCTCCGCAATCTGCTTGATGACTTCGTCTGGTCGCTCCGCAAGAAGCGCGGCTATATGAAAGTGGAGATACCGCACATCACGAAGAAAGAGCTCTACGAGAAAAGTGGGCATTGGGAGAAATTTAAGGATGAGCTTTTCCGCATCAAGACGCGCGAAGGGCATGAGTTCGCGATGAAGCCAATGAACTGCCCGCACCACACGCAGATCTACGCGCGACGCCAATGGAGCTATCGCGAACTTCCTCAACGCTATGCGAACAGCACGATGTGCTACCGCGACGAGCAGACCGGCGAACTCGCCGGGCTTTCGCGCGTCCGGGCGTTCACGCAGGACGATGCGCACGTTTTTTGTCGGATGTCACAGGCCAAGGAAGAGTTCTTGAAGATATGGGATATTGTGCACGAGTTCTATGGCGCCTTCGGTTTTGCGCTTCGCGTCCGCGTTTCATTACACGATCCGAAGCATCCCGAAAAATACCTCGGCGACGAGAAGCGCTGGAAAGAAGCGGAAAAGATGCTCCGCGAGATAACGAAAGAAAAGAAAGCTGATGCCTTTGACGGCGTCGGCGAGGCTGCGTTCTATGGACCAAAACTGGACTTTCTCGCAAAGGATGCCATCGGCCGCGAGTGGCAAGTTGCGACCATCCAACTCGATATGAATATGCCGGAACGCTTTGACCTCACCTGTACGAATGAAAAAGGAGAGCCAGAGCGCATCGTGATGATACACGCCGCTATCATGGGTTCCATTGAGCGGTTCCTTTCGGTACTCATTGAACACACCGCCGGCGTATTCCCGGCCTGGCTCGCACCTGTGCAAGTTGCGGTTATCCCGGTCGGCGAGAAAGTTGATGCCTATGGCAAAAAAGTTCTCCGCGAGTTGACCGACGCGGGCATTCGCGCCGAATACGCCGAACCGACGGAAACCTTGGGTAAGCGTATCCGCGCGGCGGAGATGCAGAAAGTTCCCTACATCATCGTCGTTGGCGAAAAAGAAGCAGAGGCAAAGAGCGTGAATGTCCGCGAGCGGGGCGCTACGGATAAAGGTGGCGAAGTAAAGCTTGAAGCCCTGATAAAAAAACTCTCCGCCGGAGCGGAGCGATAGGTCAGTAAAATTACGGAGGGGGTACGACCAGTATCATGGTCGCACCCCCTTGTTCTCGCCCGCCTTGTCGGCGGGCTTATCGCTCTCGCGCCCGAGAAGCGTCAGGGCGAGAGCTGCGAGACCTGCCGCGACCGGCACTGCCGACCGCTTTAGGTCGTCCGCGACCTGCACGAGGTCGCGATCGTCGTCCGGCTCGCCCATCGGCGTGGTGAGGGCCATACTAGCCCCTCGCGGCGCGCGCCTCGCGCGAGCGCCGCACGATCGCGTATCCGCCGCCGAGCGCGATGGTCACGAGCAGGGCGGCGACTCCGCCCTTCACCGCAACCCATGCGAGCATGAGCACGATACCGACTGCCGCGAACTTCTCCATCTTGTCTTCTCCTTTGCGCCGAAGCGCGTTCTTTGTGTATAGATCCCTTACGATGATCTATCTTGTATTATAGTATAATAATGAATAACTGTCAAATCCCTGGAGCGCGTGTAAATGCTTGATATTTCGGCTTGTGTATAAAAACAGACCAGGGCCCCGCGCGTTGCGCGAAGCCCCGTCAAAGTTGTTGGCTCTCCCCTAGCCGATGCGGCCGCCGAGGCGACCGATGTTGCGCGCCCACGCGGCGACGTCTTGGAGCAAGTGCCGTGCCCCTCGGTACCACCTGGCTATTGCGTGCGCCGCACCTGCCGCTAGGCACAGAAGGATGCCGAGCGCCGCCTCTACGCGGCTTTCCGGGACGAGGTCGTTGCCGTGCATCGTCATGGCTGCTCATCGCGACGGAAGGCATCCAGAACGCCCTGTGCATATGCCTCCATCGCCTCGCGGTCGAGCTTTCGGTAGAGCGGCTCGCGCGACGCACGGGTCACGCCCTCCGTGAGGGTGCCGCGAGCGCGCAGCGTCAGAATGGCCGATCCTCCGCGCCACACGAACAGCACCGCCGCGATGACCGCGAGCGCCTTCGCCACGACGGTCGGCCCGACGAGCGCACCGATGGCTCCGGCGATGACGGTGATGGCCGCGACAGCGCCGACGAACTTGAGGAAGAAGATCACCTTCCTCCGCAACGCTTCGAACTCCTCGTCCGTCTGCTGTCCCGGCGTGCCGGTTGCGAGATCCATGCAAACCTCCTCGCGCATCGTGCGCGAATTCTTGCTCTTCACGACGAGCTGGTGTATATTGTATCAGTAATATTACAATATGTCAATATCCGGACGGAAAAAAGTCCTCGTCGTCCTCGGCCCGACCGCGTCTGGCAAGTCCATGCTCGCGGTCGGAATAGCAACATGGCTCAAGCGACATGGACAAGGCGCTGAAGTCATCTCCGCTGATTCGCGGCAGGTGTATCGCGGGCTCGACGTTGCGACCTGTAAAATAACGAGGCGTGAAATGCGCGGTGTCCCCCACCACCTGCTAGATGTCGCCTCACCGCGAAGACAGTTCTCTCCTGCCCGATATAAGACACTTGCGCAGCGGGCGCTTCGCGATATTCTCCGACGTGGAAAGCTCGCGATCATCTGCGGTGGTTCCGGCCAATACATTGATGCACTCCTCGGCGTGCATCCGATTCCGAGCGTCCCGCCAGATACAAAACTCCGCGCAAAATTAGAGAAGTTTTCCGCTGCAGAACTATTTGCACAACTCCGAAAACTTGACCCGCGGCGTGCAAAGACCATTGACCGGCACAATCCCCGCCGCCTTATCCGCGCCATTGAAATCGTGACGAAAACCGGCAAGCCAGTGCCAATATTAGGAGTTAGGGGTCAGGAGTTAGGAGGAAGCGCTTCTTATTCTCTAATTCGCGCGAATAGGCGAATAGTTGGGGTGGATGTTCTAAAAATCGGGCTCAATCCCTCGCCGGATGAGCTGCGGCGGCGCATCAACGCGCGGCTCACGAAAGACCTGCGGCGCGGACTTATCGCGGAAGTGAAGCAACTGCGCAATGGCGGCTTGAGCTGGAAACGCTTGGACGAGCTCGGATTGGAATATCGGCTCGTCGCACAATTTATCCGCGGCGAGATAGAAACAAAACAAGAATTACTGCACAAGCTTCAAACCGAAATTTGGCGCTATACGAAACGGCAGATACGGTGGTGGAAACGCGATACGGATATCCGCTGGGGACGCAATGAACGTGAGGGGTTGCGTATCGCGCAGACAGAACTAAGAAGATAACAGCCGCTCGAAAAGCTCGCGAAGCGTTGTTGGGTCACCACGTCCTTTGAGTTTTTTCATTGCCTGGCCGATCAGAAACTGCATGCTCGCCTGCTTACCGGCTTTGTAGTCTGCGGCGGCTTGCGCATGTTCGGCGATGACGCCTTCTACGACCGCGAGAAGCTCGGACTCGTCGGAGACCGTATGGAGCCCTTCAGCGTTCAGTATCGTCTCGGCGTTCTCGCCCGTTTCCGCCATCTTCCGCAAAATGTCCTTCGCCTGGCGGCTCCCGATCTTCCCGTCGCATATCATATCCACAAGCGCGGCGAGCTCGTTCGGGTCAACTTTTGATTCCGCGAGTGTCTTTCCGCTCTCGTTCAAGAGCCCCGCAAGGTCGCTCGTCAAATAGTTGAACAGAAGCTCTTCGGGGCGCTTGTCTATTTTCGCCGTCGTCTTTTCGTCGCGGGTCGCGAGCTCGCTGTACGCTGCTTCAAAATACTCGCCAAGCTCCTTTGTTTCTATGAGCAAGGCCGCTTGTTTTTCAGAGAGCCCGTACTCCTTCACGAACCGCGCCTGCCGCGCCCGCGGGAGTTCCGGCAGGTGGCGTTTCAAATCGTCTACGTTGAACGCTTCGGCGATATTCATCGGCGGCAGGTCCGGCTCCGGGAAATAGCGGTAGTCGTGCGCATGCTCTTTGGAGCGCTGGCCAACGGTCTTCTGTTTCACATCATCCCAGCCGCGGGTTTCCTGGTGCACTGTTTCGCCCCTGTCCAGAATTTCCGTCTGGCGCTGTATCTCGTAACGAATAGCTTGCAGCACCGAATTGAATGAGTTCAGGTTTTTCACCTCTGCACGTGTGCCGAGCTTTCCCGCTTGCGCAGAAAGCGACACGTTCGCGTCCGCCCGCATCTGGCCGCGCTCCAGGTCGGCATCGGATGCGCCGATGTAGCGCAGAACAAGCTGGAGCTCTTTCATGAATGCGACGGCGTCCTCCGCCGAATGCATATCGGGTTCCGTAACGAGTTCCATAAGCGGAACGCTTGAGCGATTGTAGTCCACGAGCGTGGACTTTCCCCCTTCGGAATGCACGAGCTTTCCGGCATCTTCCTCTAGGTGAATGTGATTCACCTTCACGCCATGGAGCGTCCCACCCACGACGAGCGGCTTATCAAATTGCGATATCTGATATCCCTTCGGGAGGTCAGGATAAAAATAGTTCTTGCGGTCGAATTTTGAGACGGGGCTCACTTCCGCGCCGATGGCGAGCCCGACTTTGAGCACTGCTTCAACCGCCTGCTTATTCACCGTCGGCAAGGCGCCGGGGTGGCCCATGCAGACCGGGCAGACGTTCGTATTGGCGCGCTTCTCGTCCGCGTCGTTTCTGCAGTCGCAGAACATCTTTGTCCGCGTTTTCAATTCGGCATGAACTTCCAAACCGATCGTTGGGACGTATTCCGCCATAGGGCTATTCTAGGACACTTTTCACCTTTGCTACAACGTCGGTGTGGACTTTCTCGGGCGTCTGTTCGCCGTTCACCACAACGCATGCTTTTTCACTTTTACAAAGTTCATCGTAATTCGCGGCTGTTGTCCGCAATTTTTCCAACCGTTCAAAAAGCTCTTTTGGCTTCCCACGCTTTTCTATCCGTTCGAGTGAAACCTCCGGCCGTACGGAGAGATAGACAATGAGGTTGGGCCATGGAAATTTCGCATTGATCTCTCGAAGCCATGCCATGTCATTCTCCGGATATCCGAAAGCAAGCGTAGACATGATATACCGATCCGATATAAATATTTCTCCTCGTTCCAGCGCAGGCACGATATCATGCACAACATGCTCGGCACGATCGATTGAAAAGAGCTCTTGAATACGGCGTGGCGTTGCGGACTTCTGATGGCTAAATATCTGTCGTAGCTCACGCCCTGCTTCGTAGTCCGCCGTCGGTTCTTTCCCCAACGCCACGGCATATCCCTGTTTTTCCAAATATACCTTTAGAAGCTCTACTTGCGTGCTCTGCCCGGAACCGTCCAAACCCTCGAAAACGATAAATTTACCTCTTTTCATACGCGACCAGTATAGCCAAAAACACAACCGCCGGCTACGCCGGCGGTTGTACGCATATCGGAATGAAAGCTATTTTGTGACCTCTATGCCCATTGAACGAGCCGTGCCTTCTACAATTTTCATTGCGGCTTCAATGTCGTCGGTATTCAAATCCGGCATCTTGCGCTCAGCGATGGCGCGCACGTCTGCTTTCGTTACCTTGCCCACTTTAGTTGTGAGCGGATTCGCCGCGCCCTTCTCCAGGCCAGCCGCTTTCTTCAAGAGAGACGCAACGGGCGGAGTTTTGAGCTTGAACGTGAACGAGCGGTCAACGAAGATGGTGATTTCCGCCGGCACCACATCGCCCGTCATTTCCTTCGTTGCGTCGTTGAACTGCTTGCAGAACTCGGCGATATTCACGCCGTGTGGCCCCAACGCCGTGCCGACCGGCGGGGCGGGATTCGCTTTGCCAGCCTCAAGCTGCAGTTTTAATACTGTTTTTACTTCTTTAGCCATATTGTTCTATGCGGCTTGCTCCGGAGATTCGGGCTCTGCTTCCATTTGCGCCAAAACCGCCATGGTCCGCTCATCCAGCTCTTTCTTCTGCCCGCCAAGAACGCTGTTTATCTCGGCGACCACCGCCCCGTATTCTGCATCCTTCTCGGGATGCTCCGCCAACTTCTTCTGTATCATCACCGCGAACTCGTTAAGGCGCTTTCGTGTTTCCGCGGCAGCCTTGTATTCGGCCTCGGTCGGCATCTCGGGAATATTCTGTTCCATCTTTTCCATAGTGGTGCGTATGCTAATGGGTATGTCGCGTGGCGTCAAGCTATACTTTTTTGACTTGGAGCGAGTCCAAGTCAACCGCCGTGTCGCGGCCGAAGATGGGCACCATGACCCGCACGCGGCCCTTCTCCTCGTCTATCTCCGATATCTTCCCGTCGTAGTCCTTGAACGGACCGTCTGTTATCTTCACGAGGTCGCCGACGCGGAGGTCAACGTTAAAGGTGCTCTCCTCCTTGCCCATGCGTCCGAGCAAGGCGTCCACTTCCTCTTTAGAGAGCGGCGTTGGGGTCGTGTTGTCCGTACCGACGAAACCGGTGACGCGCGGGGTGTTGCGCACCACGTACCACGAGTCCTCGGAGAGCACCATGTCCACGAGCACGTAGCCCGGGTATATCTTCTCTTCAATGACCGTGCGGCGGCCGCCCTTCACGCGTATCTTCTTTTCTTTCGGAACGATGACCTGGAATATCTTGTCGCCCATCTCAAGCGACTCAATACGCTGTTTCAGATAACGCGCAACCGCCTCCTCATACCCCGAGTAGGTGTGGACGGCGTACCATTGTCGGGCGCCGGTCTTTTTTACAGATTCAGTCATGCTCGGCAGATGATGCTAGGCGCTCAGGATGAACGTCTTTAAAAGATAGCTAAAAAGGTAGTCGAACGCGCCGAGGAATACCGCGGTCGCGACAGACAAAAAAATAACGACCCCGGTGAGCCGTAGGGCTTCGTCTCGCGTCGGCCAGTTCACATGCCTGAACTCCGCGCGCGATTCTTCAAAAAAATGGCTTATCTTGCCGAACATTGGGACAGTAGTCCTTATTATACGAACGCGCCCTGAAAAAGCAAATATTCCTTAGACATCCAGATTCCGCACCGCAGCCGCGTGCGCTTGGATGAACTGCTTGCGCGGCTCCACCTGGTCGCCCATCAGAATATTGAACAGGCGGTCGGCCTTCTCGGCGTCTTCCACGGCGACTTGTTTCATCGTGCGCGTTTCGGGATTCATCGTGGTATCCCAGAGCTGCGAGGCGTTCATCTCGCCGAGACCCTTGTAGCGCTGAATGGTGACGCCGGATATTTTCTCGCCGCCCTCTGACTCGGTAACGCCATCGGCTTCCACAGCCGGCTCTTCCGCCTCTTCTTTGCCCTTCGCACTTTGCGCCTTGCTCTTTGCGCGCTCCGCTTTTGCTTTCGCCATCTCCGCAACAAACTTATCTTTTTGCGCGTCGTTGAACGCGTACCGCACGTCCTTGCCGGACTGGATGCGGAAGAGCGGCGGCTCGGCGATATATAAGTGGCCGTTCTCGATGACCTGTGGGAAGTAGCGATAGAAGAGCGTGAGGAATAGCGTGCGGATGTGCGCGCCATCAACGTCCGCATCGGACATGATGACGATCTTGTGGTAGCGAAGCTTTGAGAGATCGAAGTTGTCGGAGATGGCTGTGCCCATCGCGATGACGACGGAGCGTATCTCCGCGTTCGTGAGCATCTTATCTATCCGCGCTTTTTCCACGTTCAATATCTTCCCTTTGACCGGCAGGATGGCCTGCGTCCGCCGGTCGCGGCCCATTTTTGCCGAACCGCCGGCGGAGTCCCCCTCTACGATGAAGAGCTCGGATTCTGCCGCGTTCCGCGATGAGCAGTCGGCGAGTTTGCCCGGGAGCGTGAGCCCTTCAAGCGCTCCCTTGCGGAGCACGGTATCTTTCGCGGCCTTCGCCGCCATGCGCGCTTTTGCGGCAAGCAAAACCTTCTCCACCATCCGGCGGCCTTCCTGCGGGTGTTTCTCCAAAAATTCCTTGAGCGCCTCGTTCGCCACCATCTCCACCGCCGTGCGGGCTTCGGGATTCCCGAGGCGAGCCTTCGTCTGGCCCTCAAATTGCGGTTCGCGGAGCTTTACGGAGACGACGGCAACGAGCCCTTCGCGGGTGTCGTCGCTCGTGAGGTTCTCGTCCTTCTCCTTCAGATACTTTTCGCCGCGCGCATAGGCGTTCAACGTGCGCGTGAGCGCGGAACGGAAGCCGGTCAAATGCATGCCGCCGTCTGGCGTGTAGATGTTGTTCGCAAAGGAAAGTTCGCGCGTTTCGATGTCGTCCACATAGGTGAACGCGAGCTCCACATCCATGGAGACGCTCTTCCGTTTGCCGTTCTCCTTCGCGGCCGGAGCTTCGCCTTCTTTTGTCGGTTCCGCTGCTTCGGCAGTCGCGGATTGTTCCTTGTGGATATAGAATATCTCTTCCTGCAGTTGTTTCTCGTCGCGCGCGAGATATTTCACGAACGACTTCAAACCGCCTTCAAAATAAAAACTGTAGCAGTTGTACGGCGTTGTGCGCTTGTCTTGCACGTTGATGCGCACGCCCTTCGTGAGGTACGCCTGCTGGCGCAAGTGGTCGAATATCTTCTTCTCGCTGAAGTCCAACGTTGCGAATATCTCCTTGTCCGGCAGGAAGGTCACTTTCGTTCCCGTGCGCTTGGATGCGCCAACGCGCTTCACTTTGCTCTTTGGCTTGCCGCGCTCATACTCCTGCACGAAGAGGCCGCCGTCGCGCTCCACTTCAACCTTCAGCCACTCGGAAAGCGCGTTCACGACGGAGACGCCCACTCCATGGAGACCGCCGGAGACCTTGTACGATTCGCCGCCGAACTTGCCGCCGGCGTGGAGCGTGGTCAAGACCGTTTCCAAGGCGGACTTCTTTGTTTGCTTGTGGACTTCTACGGGGATACCGCGACCGTCGTCCGTCACCGCTATCTGATGTTTCGGCAATAGTTCAACCGTGATGTTCTTTGCGAACCCGCCCATCGCTTCGTCGATGGAGTTGTCCACGACCTCCCAGATCAAGTGATGCAAACCGTCGGTTCCCGTTGAACCGATATACATGCCCGGCCGCTTGCGGACGGGCTCTAGTCCTTCCAAGACGTAGATGTCCTTTGCGGTATACGAACCTCCGTTCGCGGCAGCCGCGGACGCTGTTTTTGCCTTATTTTTCTTGACGTTTTTCACCATTACAAAAAGAAAGGCCGTACTCGTCGGCAGAGGTATTCTACCACGGTATAGGCCATTTCCGCAACCGAAAAACTGCTCAAAAATGGGTTATAAAAAAGACTATTGGGACGCTTTTGAGGGCGTCCCAATGAAGAAGTGGGGTTGCGGTGGCTAGTTCACTAGCCGGAGCTCCAGGAGGAGATTGGACGTAGACAGCCGTTGTCGTGGCCTCGTGTCCCCTTGTGGGGGCAGTCGTGCGGCCAAGGTGGCCGTCGCTTGGCACGCGCGTGCCTTACTCTGCCCAGTTCTCCTGAACGTCTGCTCGCGGCGGATTTTTCCCCACCGCAACCCCGATGCGCATCAGCGCCTTGGCGGCCTAGGACGAATCCTCAGGCCTTCCAACCCCTCACTAAGAGGGGTTCCTTAGCCACTCGTTGCGCAGTCCGTGCGCGACGCGTGATTAAGGAGCTGAACGGCAGCCACGTCCCATTGGCACCCCCTGCAGGTAAGAGCCTCTGTTCGTTCGTGGTCTGAGCCGCGGTGCGTTGTGCGCCCAGCTCGTGATTTGCGCTCGTGTTGTAGGTTCTGGCGACGATTGTACGCCGGCGGCGAAAAATTGCAAGCTCAGAACGTGTTGCGGGGCCGGCCAGTCATACTGGCCGGCCCCGTTCGGGCCTTGCGGCTACGGCCGCTTCTTCGCTCCGTCGCGGCGCGGCTTCTTCGGGTCACGGTTCAGGAAGGACCATGGCGAAACCTTTATGGGCTTCTCCGGTGGCTCCAACTCGCGGTAGAACGCGCATTCCGCAAGTTCAGGATGTTCGCGTTTCCACTCTTCCGCGTAGGTCAGGATGTCCTCGTACCGCACTTTGTTGAACATGATGGGGCAACTGTCATCATCCGAGCCGCGGAACCAGAAACGCGCTTTGGAGTCGCACCACCACGGCAGGACGACGTGTTCCTCCGGCTCGCCCTCGCCGTAGTGGATGTGATACCACGAGAACTGGGCATCCGGGGTTTCTGCCGAGCCGGGTATCTCCCGTCCAAGCTCAACCATCCGGTACCGCGCCCTGGCTATCTCGCACTTCGTGACGATAGTGAGCTTCGCACCGAGCGGCAACCGGTCCTCGTCCTCGTACGGTTTGAGCCACGCGTTCTCTTTCATCGCCCGAAGCTCTTGCCGTATGTTGGGCACGACGCCCCACGTCGTCAGGTACTTCAATGTTTCCTCGCTCATCGACGGCGGGGGTTCGGATGGCGCAAAGGCTGCGAAAGCGTCGTCGTCCGGCGTCATGCGCAGCGCTGTGAAACGGAACCTGTTCGGTCCTTCCCAACGATCGGTGACGTCCGGCCCCGACGTGCCGAACGGGAAGTCGTCGCTCCGTCGGCGCGTGGGCGGGACGCTCCGTTTCGTTTCAGTTTCCGGCAACTCGCGCAGCGCCGAGCCGTTCTTGTTCGTTCCCACGACGTACACGTCGCTCGCGGCCGGAGAGGAAACCCCGGCGACAAGCACGGCTACACACAGCAATCGCTTCATCGGGGCCCTCCCTTCGGTCAATCCGCCTCTTCAGTTCAATGCCGCTCCCTGATGCAGTGTCTATCTTCAGTGTACGCCTATCTCCGTACAGCGCAATAAACCCTCCGGCCTTGCTCAGGGTAAACCAAAACCCCCTCTTGCGAGGGGGTTTTGGGGACCGATAAGCCGAAGCTTACCAGCGAGCGCCACGGTCGCCGCGGTCACCGCGATCGCCGCCACCGGACCGAGGAGCGCGAGGCTCCATCGGGCGTGCGACGTTCACCGTGAGGGTGCGTCCATCCAACTCTTTCCCGTTCCACATCTCAATCGCTTTCTGGGCATCTTCGTCCGTTGCCATTTCAACGAACCCGAAACCCCGGGAGCGGCCGGTCATCTTGTCCATGATGATGGACGCAGACGTCACATTTCCCGCCTGGGCGAAACTCGCCTGGAGCGTGTCCTGTGTCGTGCTGTATGACAGCCCGCCAATGTATAACTTTTTACCCATGTAATTCTGTGAGCCCATTTTCACACCGCTTCCGCGGCGCGTTCCTGCAGATTTTGTTGATCCGGCAAAACGCGACGAGGAGATTAGTAGCTCATGCTACAGCTCCGAGGAGCAATGCAGCCGGGCGACAGAATCTGCGGAACCCGGAGGGATACCGTTAATTTTCGTGATGACTTCCTCGCTCCTTCTCGCAGTACCACAGAGGGTACAGCTTCGTCGTCGCTTGTTGTCCTCCCAAAAATTAACTCGTATCGCGACCGGAAAGTGGTGTGGAATTGGACTCTTATGAGTGATGTAAGCCGACC
>CAZMPQ010000002.1:0-47466 GCA_964568535.1 uncultured Candidatus Saccharibacteria bacterium | reverse complement strand
GCGCGGCTCGCCGAAGACCGCATGGAACGCATGCTGGAGTATCTGCGGTACGTCATGGGAATACATCAGCCGATCCAGGAACGCGTAGCTCGGAAGATGACTGGCGCTGAGGTAGAGCTCGATGTCGCCTATCGTCTCGCCAGCGAAGACCGATTCGCTCATCACGGCATCCCGGGACCAGCAAATGCGCAGATACGGATCGCTGTCGAACCGATCGTACACGCACCGGCACACCATCTGGACCGTCTCGTAGACACTTCGGAGCAGTCGCAGTTCCTCGGCGTCAAACGACTCGCTCATGCCTTGGCTTGCGGCGACGGCAACGAGGTCCTCAAGATCTATGCGAGCCTGTGCTGCAGCATCCACTACTCGACGGTCTTCCGCTCGGAGCTCATCGGCGTGGTAACGCGCCAACAGGCCTGCCACGATCTGCTTACGGATGGTGTAGAGCAGCAGGCGCGGCGGATTGCCGTACGTTACTTGCTTCCACACCTCAGCACGGATCTCTTCCCGGGTCACGCGCATCACCTCCTTTCTGAACTCGAACATTCCCCGAACCGAAAAGGCCTGCGCACAGTATGCGCAGGCCTTTTTCTGATTGCAAGAGTCCCCGGCTACGCTCCCGCCTTGAGAACGGCGCGGAACTCCTTGGGTTTCACGCTCGCGCCGCCGACGAGGGCGCCGTCAATCTCTGCATGCACGAGGAATCGCCGCGCGTTCTTCGGTTTTACCGAACCGCCGTAGAGCACCTCAACGCGCGGGAGACCGAGCTTCGCGCGGCAATATGACTTGATGAACCACGCCATCTCGGCGGATTGTTTCGGCGTATCCGCCTTGCCCGTGCCGATGGCCCAGATGGGTTCGTACGCCAAAACGACGCGGCCCTTCGCTCCCTTGAGGTCGTGCTTCAACTGATTCGCAACATACTTTTTCGCCGCAGCGATGCCTTTCTTCCGAACACTGCCCGGCTCGCCAACACAGAGGATGACGCGGAGTCCGGCCGCCTGCGCCGCGCGAACTTTCCGATGCACCATCCAATCCGTCTCGCCTATCAGTCCGCGTCGCTCCGAGTGACCGACGATGACGTATCGCGCCTTGAATGCTTTGAGCATCTGTGCGGACACCTCGCCGGTGTGCGGACCTTCTTCCTGCCAGAACACGTCTTGCGCGCCGAGTGCCGCGCGCTTCAGAACTCTCGCAACCGCCGGCAGAAACGGGTATGGCGGGCACACAACGGCGTGCTTGCGGTCGCTCGCCTTTGCGATGCGAAGCGCATCTTTGACCGTAAGCGGATGTAACTTCCAATTTGCAACGATGAGCTTTGACATGTCTCCATTATACAAAAACGAACGGCGGCCGTCCCGATGTGGGCAACGGCCGCCTTGAATCTACCGTTTACCGAAGAGATGGAGCTGGGGCGAACGCCGTCGTGGCCCCCGGATGATGAGCTTACCTTGCACGTAGTACGGCCCCGAAGGGATGTTCCACTTGCAGCTCGCCTCTACCGGACACCGCCCGCAGGAGCGTTCGTACGCTTCAAGCTGACTTCGCGACCAGACCACCTCCGCGGCCCTAATGGGCGCCTTGCGTCCCAATCCTCCCTTCCTGTACCTACCGCGCCCGCGGGTCTCGTTGCCGGGATTCTGCTCGCACACCGCTCGCGAGTAGCACCATACGGCGTCACAGAAGCGCAGCGGATTGATGTTGTGCTCCTGCGCGTACCAGAGCGTCAGCGCCCTCGCTTCGGCAAGCACCTCGCTATGGTAGTAGTTCCCGTTCGGCAAGTCCTCCACGCGGATGATCTCGTGCTCCAAAAGAAATCGGAGCACTTGGAAATCTATCGGCAACGGAAAGTGCCACGGCGTGAGGAGCCCCACGTCCATGAAGAAGTAGATGAGCATGCTCACCATTTTTTCCTGGAAACCGAGGAATCCCGGATACGGGGACTTTGGCCTTGCCTTCCGCCGCGTCTTTTGGTTCTGCACCCGCGCACACGCCTCGTCGTAGGTCCCAACCCCGTCAAAGATGCGACGCGGATCTCCTTGCCAGAACTGCACGATCTGTTTGGAGTTCTCCACCCAGAATCGCGGAGTGTTGGGAAGCTCGTTGTAGCCCAAGCGTACTTTGAGCAGCGCTTCGCGGATCGCCTGCGGCTCCAGTTCTGCGGCAACGGAGGGCTCGAAATATTCCGGATGCTCGTTGTACATGCGCGTGAGCCCACGAACACCGCTGTCGCTCGTCACACCACCGCGCATGAAGTAGCACGCAGCGAAGAAGAAACTGGCCTTGTGCACTTCGCTCGCGAAACCGTTCCGTGGCAGATTCTCGGGTATCTGCGGCACCTGGCCTTTCTTTGTGTTGTACGGATACGCACCCGCGGCGAGGGCCGCCATGAGCGTATCGAAATTCATACGAGCAAGATCAAAATCAACGATGACGCGCATGTGGCTCTCACCTCCTCTCGCGCGCTCTGAGAAACCATCTCAATACTGCTGCATGCGATACTACGGGTTGTGTGCATTAGTGTCAACGACTTGCGCGTGCGGATGATTCCCTGCTTCAATACGGGCAGCACCCATGTCGGGCGCGAGGAGGATTTACGATGAAGAACCCGCGGAAGGTTCTCGCTAATCCCAACGCGCACCGCTATGGGATCGGCGATTTCTTTGTTGAGCTCACCACTCATCTTGTCGGCGGCGACATTCTCCCCCGGAGCAACGTCCACATCGCCGATATCGACCACGAAGCATGGGATGCTCGATTGGAGGTCAAGAGTGGCGGCAGTTCGGCGAACGGCGTGAATGTGTTCATTGAACAATTAGAAGGGTACCTCGATGGCCTCGGGAGAGGGCGAGAGCACTGCCTCTACTTCGTCTATCGGTACGAAGCGCGGAAACACCGCCCCGAAGAACGGATCACGAGATCTGTCCGAACGCTTGTATCGCTCTATCGCGAGCTTGCTGAACGGACGCTTACCCTGCACATCATTGACCCCCGGCTTCTCTACGCGCTCCGTGCCCATCGCACCCATAGTCAGCGAGACAACCATCTCGCGGCAACGATCACGCTGTGGCAGTACACACTTGATGAGCTCATCACCTCAGTTCCGGTGCTGACGCGTAGCACGGGATTCCGTCGCGGCCATTTCGCGGTTCTCAAAGGCGACGTTTACACGGTCTTCGAAGGCCGCACGATGCATTTCCCATACACGGCAGCCGTCCCCCGAACACTGAAGGACCGCGTCGCGCGACAACTTGCACGATTCGCCGAGCCCGTGCTCAACTTTGACTGACCGCCCCCGGTGCCGTACTACGGCCGGGGGCGTCTCACATCCTATCTCTCTGCTATCCGCTGAATCAACGCACCACGATATCCTGTCCGTCGACCGGCGCGGGCCATGCGAGCGAACCGCCCGTGCCGCTCATCGCCTCGCCGGAGATGAGATCCAGAACGCTCGTGCGTGTTCCTGTTTCCCCACCTGTCACATCTGCGTATACGTCCAGCGTCCCTATCGTTCCTGCCGGAACGGAAAGCTCTACGGGGAATACCATCTCGCTTTCAGCATCTTGCACGTTCGCCTGTGTGCGCGAAGCATGAGCCACACGGAGATTCGCCAGGCGAATGCCGTGGTCAAAGTCCTTGTTGAGCGTCACGGAACGCACCGAAACTCCTCCACTCCACGGCGCGGCGAAGATCAGGAAGGATGCAAGCTTGTTCCCCATCGTTGCCGTGCGGTCAACAACCGCGAGCGGTTCGGGGTTCCGCACGATGACGAACGGGGGCGCTTCCTTGTATTGCGGATGCGCGATATAGAAGACGGTCGTGCGTTCCGCGCCCTTCGCTTTGAAATCAAGGTGGAGGCCTTCGTTCGCGATGCGATGTTCATAGACGGTTTCCAATTCCGGCAACGGCTCGCGGAGGGTGTTCACGAACGCACCCGCGAAGTTTCGCATAATGGCGAGGTGATACGCCGTTCTGCCGTCCGGATACGTCGTGCGGACGATGGGCATCGCGTCCGAGAGTCCGTCCGCATCTAGATGACCGAACGATGCGTACTCCTCTAACAGCTCCATAACACCGCCGGTCAATGGATGCTTCACGCCAAGCGCGATGCGCCCGCCCGCCTCGGAGATATATAAAGCGTTCCGCAATTTGTGGATGTTCGCGTCCACGTCAACCGGCGTGGTTGCCGGAACGGTCTTCAGGGTCCACACCGCCGTCGCGACCGCCTGGTCGGCAACAGACGCGAGCTGCGCTCGTGCTGGCGCAGACAAGTTTGGCGCCTGCCCCAAGAGCGTCAGGAGTGCTGCCGCAAGTTGAACGATGGTGAATGCGAGGGATGTCATGAGGTGATGATGAACTGTACCACGAAAAGCGCGTGATGCGCGAGCGGGGTTGCTGTATGCTGAAATTTCGTTATGATTATTTCCGCACGGCGCTATCGTCTAGCCCGGTCCAGGACACCGCCCTCTCACGGCGGGAACACGGGTTCGAATCCCGTTGGCGCTACAACGAGTAAAAACATCCCACGCGTGGGATGTTTTTACTTGCCGCCGACGGGATGCGAACGGGGATGGGGTCGGGAAACCGGCCCCTCGGTCCTGAGCTCGGGGTCGAAGGAGAGGTTTCCCGTGGCGGAGCACACGAACCGCTGGGTTCGTGGGAGCGAGTTGCTGTATAGCGACGAGCGACGTTCAATCCCATTGGCGCTACAAGAACTCAATCCGCGGCATTCTTCGTAAATATCTCCACCAGTTTCTCCAACCCGACCGCGTGCGATGCCTTGAAGAGCGCGAGGTCGCCGGGCTTCAAAAGCCCCGAGAGCTTCGGAATGGCCTCCTCTGCAGTATCGTATGAAAAAATGTAATTCTTCCGCAGGCCGGCCTTCCGCGCGCCTTCGGCAATGAACTTGGCACGCGGGCCGACCGTGAGGAGTAGGTTCGCAGACTTCGCCGCGCGCTCGCCGATCGCGCGGTGTTCGTCCATTGCATACGCGCCGATCTCCAACATATCACCCAAGACCGCGATGCGCCGTTTCGCCGGCAGGCCTTTGAGCGTCGCGAGCGCTTCTTGCATGGAAAGAGGACTTGCATTGTAAGCATCATTTAGGAAAAGCGTATCGTTCGGACCCGAAATAAGTTCCATACGGCCTCCCGGCGGATCGTACGAACGAAGCGCTTCCGCGATCTTCCCGAGCGGCATGGCGAACACGAGTCCCATCGCCGCGCCCGCGGCGGCGGCATAGGCATGTGCGCGACCAAAGACGCCATCCAGCTCCACGAGCACCGTGTTCCCCGCATAGCCGATGCGGAACGAAATGCCCATGGGCCGCCCGTCCGCCACGCGATTCTCAAAATCCGTGACGCGCACATCATTCTCGGCGCCAAACCCGTAGGTCACGACACGCGCACGCGTCCGCTCCCGCAGATCAAGCGCGGCGGGGCTGTCCCCATTGAGCACCGCGAAACTCGCCGGCTCCAGGCATTCGATGATGCGCGCCTTTTCGCGCGCCACTTGTTCCGGCGATTCAAAGAATTCCACATGCGCGGGAACGTCCCCGATGGCGGTCACGATGCTCACGTTCGGCTCTGCGATGCCGATAAGCCGCTTCATATCGCCCGGCCGGTCGATGCCGTACTCAAGGATCAAGAGTTCTGGATAATCGCTCTTCACGACGAGCCGCCACAGTCCGGCAAGGATGACCTTCGGCCAGAAGAACAATCCCGCTATCTTCCCCCAATCGCCCAAAACACCGAGCGAGACGCCGAGTTCGTTATTGAAATTGCCGCGCGAGATGCGCACGGTGCGGTCCGCCGCAAGCACCGCACCGATGGCGTATTTCGTTGACGTCTTTCCCACACTTCCCGTAACCGCAATGATGCCCGGCCGATAGCGCCAGATGGTCGCTTTGGCCAGATGCTTCAGGAGCCAGCGGACAACAAGCACCGCTTGGTCCTTCATCAACATCCCGACGATAAGGGTCGTCATAGTACGCAGAGTAACTGAACGTCTGTTATTTCGCGAGCCGGTCGGGCGCAATGTTCAGATACCCGAGAATGAACTGTGCGAGATCGCGGAACGCCGGCACGACGGTCGTGCCTGCAAGCGGCGCGCCCGCCGGTTTGTCCAACTTGAGGAGAATGGCGAACCGCGGATGTTCTGTAGGGCCGAAACCGATATACGTATGAATGACCTCGTCGGTATATCCGCCGCGGCCCGGTATCTGTGCGGTGCCGGTTTTGCCGGCAACGGTGTATCCCGATATCGCCGCGACCTCTGCCTTGTCCACGGCGGATATCATCATCTCCGTCACCTGCTTCGCAGCTTCCGGCGAAATAACGCGGCGGAGCTCCTGCGGACCGAGCTCTGCGTTCACGTATGGACGCATCAAGATGCCCCCGTTCGCGATAGCGGCGATGGCGTTCAGCATTTCAAGCGGCGTCACCGCGACGCCTTGGCCGTACGAAGCTGTTGCGAACGCGACCGCAGGTGCGCCGCGTTCGGTGAGCCGCCCCAGGTCGCCTTTCAGCTCGCCCGGCAGATCCACGCCCGTTTGTTCACTAAAACCGAACCGGCGGAGATATTGCAGGAACGTGTCGTGGCCCGTTTGGCGTTCCGCGAACGCTGCACCGGTGTTCAAGGACTTTTCTATTACGTTCGTCATCGTAACCACGCCGTGCGCCTTCAAGTCCCAGTTCTGTATCTTCCTGCCGCTCACCATGAGCACTCCGGTGTCGTTATAGGTCGTCTGCGGCGTTATCTTTCCCGCATCAATGCCGGCGGCCATGGTAATGACCTTCATAACGGACCCCGGCTCGTACCGGCTCTGCACCGTCGGGTTCAGAAAGTCCGAGATGTCCGCTTCCTGATACTCGTTCGGATCGAAATTCGGCCAGCTGCCCATCGCGAGAATTCGTCCTGTCACTGGCTCCTGCACAATGACACTCCCCGCGACCGCGCCATGTTTCTCCACGGCGTTCTGCAAGATGCGCTCTGCTTCCACCTGAATGGTCGGATCGAGTGTCAATGTCAGGTCCTTGCCGGGAGTCGCCGGCGTGATGACGCCATCCTCTTTCATGCCGGGGCTTCCCGCAAGTTGCTCGTTATAGAACCGCTCCACACCATACTTTCCCGCAAGGCCACCATCCGTATCGCTTGGCCCAACATACCCCACAACCTGCGCTGCGAGCCGGCCCTGCGAATAGTATCGCTCCGGCAGCGAACGCACGTAGATGCCTTTGAGGTCTAATGCATCGACCGCATCGGCGGCATCGCGCGGCACTTTTCTGCCGAGGAGCTCGTACTGGTCGTCCGGCTTGCTCAATTGTTTCACGACATCGGGAATGGCGAGGTTTAAAAGTGGCGCGACCGCATGCGCGGTCTCCTGCGCGTCGGAAACGGTGTTCGGCGTCGCATAGACCGTCGGGAACTCCTTGTTCGTCGCCGCCGATAGCGTCTTGCCGTTCTTGTCGGTAAAGAAAATGATGCCGCGATCCGCGAGCACGACGCCCGGAACGTCGGCTTGCGCCCGCTCAAAATAAAAAGAACCCTGCATGACCTGCAGGTAGTAGAGACGCCCGAAGAGCGCCGCGTACGCCGCCGAGATGAAGAAGGCTAGTATTGAGAAGCGAGAAACCATCCGTGTGGAATTTCCAAATATCGGGGCGACTTGTCCTTCACGAGACCGAACTCGGCGGCAAGCGATTCCACGCGCGCGGTCGTAAAGAGCGCGAACACGCGGTCCTGTAATTCTGCGTTCTCCGTTTGCATGTGTTTCGTCTCGGCGATCGACACCCGCACGGCCTGCTCCCAATTCACCGCGCGATTGTATAAAAAGACGAGCATCACGCCAGATGCGATGAGCAAAAATACCAGTATCGCCAGCATGTAGCGGAGCACGAACGATGTTCGGGATGTAGGAGTGATAATGGTCATAAGAATGTGTCAGGTATCAAGTGTCACGTGTCAGGAAGTCTATTTGAGAAAAGTTATAGCGCGGAGTTTTGCGGAGCGGCTGCGGGGATTTTGTGATAGCTCTTCAGGAGATGGTGTGATAGGTTTTTTTGTCAGAAGTTCATAACGGCCTGCTTTCTTTCCTTCGGCAAACGCAATCTTTACGAGCCGGTCTTCCGCAGAATGAAAACTGATCATGACTGCACGGCCGCGAGGAGCAAGGATATCGGGGAGCGCAGCAAGGAGCCGCGAGAGATTCCCCAATTCGCCGTTCGCCCAGATGCGCAGTGCCTGGAAGGTTCGCGTCGCGGGGTCTATTCGTCCGCGCTCGTAACCTCTTGGCAACGCGTTCCGGATGATGTCCGCCAGATCGCCGCTCGTCCGGATGGGCTGTTTGCGCCGGCGCTCTACGATAGCGTGGGCAACACGGCCGGCCATCCGTTCACCGCCGAATTCACGGATGATGTTCGCAAGCTCTCCTTCGGTAACGCGAACGAGCAACGCAGAGAGCGGGATCGCCTCGGGGTCATAGGTCATGAGGAGCGGCTCGTCGCGCAGAAAGCTGAATCCCCTACCCGAGGCATCCATCTGCTCCGATGAGAACCCAAGGTCCACGAGAAGGCCGTCCGCTTTCGGCAAGTTCCGCTCCGCGATGAGCGCGGCGCAGTCGGCGTAGTTTCCCTGCGCGACATGCACACGGATGCCTTTCGGATGCGCTCGCTCCGCAAAACGTTCCGGCATGTCCGGGTCGAGGTCAATACCGAGAAACGTCCCCTTCGGCGCAAGCCGTTTCAGAACTTCCGCTGCGTGTCCCCCGCCGTCCAACGTCCCGTCCACGACGAACGCGCCTGGTCGAGGGTCAAGATATAAAAGAACTTCTTCGAGGAGAACCGGAATATGTCCTGAATCATGAAACTTGAAACCTGAAACACCGTCTTCTGCTTCATGCTTCATGTTTCACATTCCATGAACTAGATTCCGAGCTCCGACAGCTTCTCCGCGATCTCGTCGGAGGCGCCTTCTGTCCGCTGTTTGTAGCGCTCCCACGACTCGCGATCCCATACTTCTATCCGATTGTAGAGGCCGGTCAGCACCGCCTCCTTTTTTAAATGCGCGTAGTTCCGCAGATATTCAGGAACAAGGATGCGCCCCTGCGCGTCAACATCAACATTCGCGGCGCCGGCCATCATGAGCCGGACGAATGCGCGAGAGTTCGCTTGCGCAAGCGGCAATGCGATGAGCTTCTGCGCGAGCGCTTCCCATTCGGTCGCCGTGAAGATAAAGAGGCACTGATCAAGTCCCCGCGTGATGATAGCGCCGGCCGTGAGCTTGTCGCGGAACTTTGCCGGTACTGCTACCCGACCTTTTACGTCTATGGAATGGGTGTATTCCCCCAGAAACATGGTGGAAAGAAAAATGAGTTGTACTCCCGCGGGACATGAGCATCAGGCGGACATTTTTGGTTGCTCTGCGCATGCAGAGACAAGCTCATGATCCTGGAAAACCGCGCGAATGTTTCCCTATAAGCGCGTGCCCGGCTCCTATTCGGACGCGCGCAGCGGACGCATATTCGGCACATGCCTCCAGATAAAGCGGTTTTCCAGAATCAATGAACCGTATCCCCAAATCGTCCCGAAGTGGTGTTATCCCCAAAATTACCCACAATTCACCACTTCGATATCTATACTAAAGCAATGGCCATTGAAGTCAAAGGCATTCCCCCACTCTGGGAATGCCTGAAAAGCCCTTATTTTACTGGCCTGTATGAGCTATACGCTGCAAAGATATGCACAGCTTGTGCAATGGCGTACAGATAATCTGTGAAAAACCTGGCCTCACCAAGGCGTGACACGCGTTTTTCCCGGCCATAAGCGGAAGCCGCGATAAAATACGCGAGCGAGGCGCAGGTTTTTTGACGCACGAACGGAATGGTCGGGGGGTGCGACGGGAACCGTTCCGGTCGTTCAAAAAACCAAGCCGAGCGAGAAGTATTTTCGCGGCTGGAGCGGGTCAAGAAAAACGCGGGTCACGTCTCCTGCCAGACGATGCCAAAGATGAGCTTCGCAAGGCGGTCTGGGTCGTGGCGGATCAGCGTCCGTTGGCCGGCGATCGGGTCGTGCTTCAAAACTTTCACTGCGCGGCGGCTCAAGAGATCCGCACCGACATATGTACGCCCAAGAAGCTTCTCGCCGAGCTCCACGAACGCTTCGCCGTGGCGTGCGTAGCGCTTCATCGCAAGCGGCGATGGTCGCTTCGTGTTCCATACGACATGATTGAACTTCCCGCCGAGATACGATTCCATCGTCCGCACATAATCCTCCACTGTGAAATTCCGCGTGTGCTCCGCCTTCGTCATGAGATTGCATACATATATTTTCACCGCGCGGCTCTTGCGAAGCGCTGCCGGAATTCCGGAGACGAGCAAGTTCGGCATCAGGCTCCGATAAAAATCGCCGGGGCCGATAACGACGGCGTCCGCCGCGCGGATCGCCGCAAGCGCTTTCGGGTTCGCCGCGGCATGCGGCTCAAGTTTCATCGTTTTCAGGTTCGCGAGGTTTGCATGGTATATCTGTTCCTCGCCGCGAACTTGCTTGCCATTTTTGAGTTTCGCAACAAGCTGTACTTGTTTCAGTGTGGATGGGATGACGCGGCCTTCGGTCTGCAAGATGTCCCCTGCCATTTCTACCGCCTGATCAAAACTGCCGGTCATTTTTTCGAGCGCCGAGAGAAAGAGGTTGCCAAAGTTGTGGCCCTTTAATGCTCCTTGGGTGAAGCGATAGTTCATGAGCTGGCGCACATAGCGCGGTGATCGCGCGAGCGCAACGAGACATTGCCGCACGTCGCCGGGCGGCAGGACGCCCAACTCATCGCGCAGGACGCCTGTGGAACCACCGTCGTCCGCCATCGTGACGATAGCCGAGAGGTCCAGGGGATAGTTTCGAAGGCCGGAAAGCACGGTGAACGTCCCCGTTCCGCCGCCGATAACGACCACGCGCTTCTTTTTCATACGGGCGATAGTATCACCCGCGGAACCGTTTCGCAAAATGCACCACGGTCACCACGAGCGCCGCGAAGGCGAGGGTGCCCAGAATGCCTATCAGCACGGCGAACGGGATGTTGCCCAACCCACCGCTGTCATTCTCTTCCTGCTCCGACGTGTTGAGCGGCACCGCTTCAACCGTGAGCTCGGCGCTCGCTGCGACGTTCCGCACATCCGATAAGCTTGCGACCGGCCCGTCGGGGTTATAGAGCGCCCGCACCGTCGTTTTCCCTACCGCTTTCCCGAAAAACCTGCCACCGAGTTCGTGCGCTGCAACGGGCACGTTCGCCGATATCCACGTGGCGCGCTCCGTCACATCGACCGTTCCGCCAACGCCTGCGCCATCCGCATCGTAGAGCGCGCGGAATTGTTTTCGGCTGCCCACGCGAGTCGTGGTTTCCGCCGGAACGATGACGAGCGATGGCGGACTTGTCGCCGTGATCTGCATCACCTCCCCTTCCGCAACGCCCGCTTCGTTCTTTACCACCACGCGATAGAAATACGTGCGGCCGCCTTCCACCGAAACACCGAGCGAGACCGGTGTGGTCGTCGTACTGACGCGTAAACGCTCTTCTGCGGTCTTTGCATCAAGCGAGCTCGTTATGCCGTACTCGAACCACATCGCCGCTTCTCCGCCGCCCGTTGCCACCTCGCCGCGGAAGATGACATACGCCGGCGCAGGCGCGTCGGCGGGCAAGGTTTTTGCCGTCGGCTGCGTCACGCCACGCGGCGCGGCGAGCGCAAGCGAAAGAACGCTGAATAACGCAAAACCAGCGAACAAAAAAACACGTCTCATGGTGTCCATTGTAGCAAACCAGGGTGCGTCCTGGAGGAATCGAACGTCATGGCTCGCTACTCAGCAAGCCACTCTCTCAAAACCCTCGGTTTTGAGTCCGCTTCGCTCATTCCTACACAGGGAACCGGTCGCGGTTCCCCGACCCCCTCCGCTGTTCGAATCCCCGTGCGCAAAAGCAAATCGATCCTACCGCGAGGGTAGGATCGTTTTGTTTTTCGTGTGCGCGCACCTGGACTCGAACCAGGGACCTTTGCAATGTGAATGCAACGCTCTAACCAGCTGAGCTATGCGCGCGCGGAATTATCATACGGAAAGTGCGGATGGTTTGCAAAAAAGAGAACGGCCCGGCAGGTTCCCTTGCGGGACACACACTGCCGGGCCGGTACGCCCGAAGGACTTGGTGGCGCTCCGCGATTAGATGCGGAGCACGATCGCGGTCGCGGCCTGGGCCGGCCCGAGGCGCCGGAGGTTGCGGTCGCTCTGGAGCTCGTGGCCGTTGTAGATGGCGTTCATCGTGCGTGGGGATGGCCCCGCAGCCCGATGGGCCAGGATGGCCACCACCTCCCGAGCGTGCCCGCTCCCGTTGTGCCGACGCTCGACCGTCGCGAGCCCGTCGACGCGCGGCGCCGAGGTGGCGCAGTCGCCGAGGAGAGCCGTGAGGGTGTCGAGGGCCGGAGTCGTCGCCGAGGCCCGGTCGAAGTTCACCATGGTTTGCATGCTGGACATCTCGGCCGGCGGCCCGGTCGCGGGGAGATCCGCAATGAGGGCCAGTCCGAGCAGGACCAGCAAGCACACGAGGAGTCGCCTCATGCACCCGTCCTTTTGGGGCTAGTCGTAAGGAACACGAAGCGCGGCCCCTTTCGCGCTTCGTGTCTGCAGGAAGCGGCCGGGTACGCTACGTCACGAGGATGGTAGAATAACTAGCATTTTTTGTCAATATCTCTGCCCGGCTTCACAAAAGCGAAAAATGCGCCTTGCAAGAAGTCCCGCACATCTCCGCAGGACGAAGTCCGAGGGTAGATGTGCGTTGATCCCGTTCGCTTCACGATGAAGCCGGGATAAGGTTGTATGCGGAGATGTGCGGGATCGCGCCAACGCTACCACTCGCCCTGCGGGCTCGTGAAGCGTTGCGGGACTATCGGAAGCGAGCGCCACATTGATATCGCTCCCCCGGCATACAAACGGCGCGAGCCGAGATGCAGACGCGCCCCGCTGCTCAGGGCGGGGCGACGTCGGTTCTTACCAAGCGCGTTCGAGCTTCCTTACTGGAGCTCCGCGACCGCACCGGCTTCCTCCAACTTCTTCTTCAAGGCTTCTGCCTCGTCCTTCTTGAGGCCCTCCTTCACCATCTTCGGTGCGCTATCAGCGATGTCCTTTGCCTCCTTGAGGCCAAGACCCGTCGCTTCGCGGATGACCTTGATGACGTTTATCTTCTGTTCACCGGCGGACTTCAAGAAAACGTTCCATGCCGTTTTCTCCTCCTCCGCCGCAGCGCCCGCGCCGCCAGCTGAGGCAACCGGCATCGCTGCAGAGATACCGAACTTCTCTTCAAGCGCCTTCACGAGCTCGGAGAGCTCCAGGGCCGAGAGTTTCTCTATTTCAGCGATAAGATTGTCGTAGTTTTTCGCCATAGTTGTAGTGACCTTTGGGTGATTATTTCGACTGCTTTGCTTTCTGATCCAGCACGTAGAGCAATTGCTTCACTGGGGCTGCGAGCATCATCGCGAGCTGCGCAAGGAGGATATCGCGCGGCGGGAGCGAACCGATGGCTGATACTTCCGGCGCGGGCATGAACACTCCTTTCTTCACATCAAATCCCCCCAGTATCTTCGTGCCCTCTATCTTCTTCTCCTTTTCGAGCGCCTTGAAGAACTTGTGGACGGACTGCGCAGCGGCTTCCAATGACGAGGCGAACACCGCCCCGACCTGCGTTTTCATATCTTTCGTTTCCCACGCAAGGCCGTTCTTTTTGAGGACCAGCGCGAGGAGCCGCTTCTTCATAACGAGCAGCGGATTCCCCGCTTTTTTCAGTTCAACGCGGAGATTCCGGAGATCGGCGGTCCGGACTTTCGCAAAATCGATGAATAAGACCGCCTCGCTCTTTGCGAAGAGACCCTCTCCTTTTGTGATTGCTTCCTGTTTTTGGGCTTTTGTTTTCATGAGAGTATTCCCGAATATACGAATTGAGACGAATCTACGAATGCGAGAGCGCTGAGCGAATGATCGCGAACGCGGCAAGGAGTAGCCAGACAATATTGAGCGCCACGACTTGCGCATCCCTCTTGCCGCGAGCTTCAATAATGAGCCCGAGCGCACCGAGGATGTTCAAGAGTTGATATCCCGCGCCTGTCGGCAACAGCCAACCATAGGTCACAAGGATATATGCGAGCAGGAAGCACAGTACGCCTCCCCAGCCCAACACATCGGCAACGCGCCGCCCCACAACGTCCATCGTATGCCTTGCTCGCTTCATAGAATAAATGTGCGATAATCCTTCGACTCGCCACGCTCGCTCAGGATTATTTTTCGCCTTCGGCGAAAAATAAAACGGCCTCCAAAGACCGTCCGAAAACCCCGGTATTCTGGGGCTCTCCTGCGCGGGGCTTAGATTCCTTGTGGAAATGCCTGCGGTCTTTGGAACCTAGACAGAATAGCTGAAACCTAGATGTACGTCAAGATGCCTTATTGCATAAGGTTTTTGACCACTTACCCATACTTGACATAATATGTTATAATATGGTATAATGTACGAGCACCTTGAGTATTGGGTGGACATCCCCCCGCTCCGGCGGGCCTTCCTAGGAGGGAAGATATGGTGAATTGTAGCGTATCGTCAGGCATCGGCTCGGGCGTGCTGGCGCTCTTTCTGCTCGCTGCGGTGGCCGTGGCGTTCGTGACGCTCGACGTCCCGAGCGAGCTCCGCTCGATCTGCATCGAGCAGAAGCTCCCCTTCTGCGAGGCGCCCGCGGCATCGGCGCCGAGCGTGAAGACGCTCCCCGCGCAGCGACTCTCCGACTCGGAGCTCAATCGCCGAGTGGACGCGGAGCTGGAGCGCGTGAAGCGCTCCTCCGACATCGGGATGAACACCAAGAAGTAGTAAGGGGCTTCGGATCCCGCCACGGCGGGACAAGCCCTGCAATCGCTCGGACGCCACCAGGTGTCCGGGCGATTGAAATTTTTATGAACGAAACCGCTCTGCGCCTGTCGGCGCAGAGCGGTCTTTGATACGAACGAGGAGGTGTTATGCGGTCGCAGCGGACGCTTCGCCCGCCCCGCGCGGCCCGCGGTTCAAAAGCCACGCGAGCGCCGGCGGCGTGAGGAGCGTCGTCAAGATGACCATGATGACGATGACCGAGTAGACCTCATCGGAGACGACGCCAAGCCCTTTGCCGATAGCGGCGAAGATGAGCCCGACCTCTCCGCGCGGTATCATCCCGACGCCGACGACCCATTTATTCACGCTGCCCGCCGCAAGTCCAGACACAATCTTGCCGAACGCGGCGATGAGCGTGATCGCAAGCGCCACGCCAAGGAGCGATGGGTCAAATAATGTCTCCAAACGAACATCCATGCCCGTCTTCAGAAAGAAGAGTGGGACGAGGAGGAACGAGACCGGACGAACAAGGTACTCCACATGCTTTTCCTCTTCCTCTTCTGCATGCGCGACTGCGCCTTTCCGGTGCTCTTCGGGAAGATGCGCGACATATTCGCGCATTCGCTCGGCGTGCTCCGATCTCCGAAACATCCGGAAATGCACCGGATCAAGCACGAGTCCGGCCGCGAACGCACCCACGATTGCCGCAAGACCTATCTCGCCTGATGCCCATGCGAGGATAAAGCAGAAGCTCAACGCCAGCGTGAACTTCATTCCCTCTCCCGAATGGATGCGCGAGAACCACTCTCCCAAACGGGGCGCTGCGAGGCGGCCGATGACGATGGCGCCCAGAAGGAACGCGGTCGCCGTGAGCGTGATGCCCGCGACGGTTCCGAGGCCGATGGTCCCCGCTGTGACAAGCGCGGAGACCACCGCAAGGATGATGAGCCCCAGCACGTCGTCAATGACGGCCGCGCCGAGCACGATCTTCGCCTCCGGTGTCTTGCTCTTTTTGAGGTCGCTGAAGACGCGGGCGGTGATGCCAACCGAGGTCGCCGTAAGCGTCGCGCCAAGGAAGATGGCGCCGTTCCGCGACATCTCCACAAAGAACATCGGCGCAACGAACGCGCCGAGCACGAACGGCACTACCACGCCAACGCAAGCAACGAGGAACGCACGGATGCCGACGCGGCGCATCTCATCCACATTCGTCTCCAGACCCGACATGAAGAGCAGAATCACCGCCCCTACCTGCGCAAGCCATGCGACGTGGATGTCCGCTTTCGCCCCCTCCAAAAAGGGCACGCCGACGAGGAACAGATTTCCCAAGAGCACCCCGGCGAAGAGCTCACCGAGAACCGCTGGCTGGCCCAGCCGCTCCGCGAGCGCGCCGGCAATGCGCGCGAGAAGCAACAGGATGCCGACCCAAAGCAACGAGAATCCCGGACCGTGGCTTGCGGCCACATCCCCTTCCGTCCCTGCCGCTCCTGCGCTCACCAATGGCGCAACAGCTATGAGGAGCGCACCGAGTACTAATCCTACGCGAGTGGTGTATCGCATCGTGTGTTTATTTTCCTTTCGTTCGTTTTTTGATGGAACCGACCTTCGGAACAAAAGAACTCTTCGGCCGCGCGAGGCGCGCCGAAGACGCCGGTGAGTATATCATGTCTGCACCAATTCCCTCAAGCGATGTCGTACTGAGTTGAATTTTTTGGTGTACGAGATAAGCTATAGACCATACGCCATTGGGGGCGTCGTTCAATGGTAGGACTGTGGTCTCCAAAACCACCGACGAGGGTTCGATTCCTTCCGCCCCCGCATAAGGAAGAAAAAATCTCCGGCTATTTGCCGGAGATTTTTCCTTCCTTATGTTTCGTTTTCTTCCTGCACCAACTGCAGTACTTCTGCAGTTCTATTTTCCGTTCTACCTTCTTCTTGTTCTTCCGCGTGTAAAAATTGCGCCGCTTGCAGACGTCGCACCGGAGGACGATGAGGTTGTCGGAACGCTTTGCTTTAGCCATACGAGTACCGGAGCATTATATACAAATGCCGTGTTTTTGCAAACGCGAGGGACACCTACGGCTCGTTCCAGAACCGCTTGTCGGCGCCCCGTTCGGCCTGACTCTCGGATGCCCTGCCGATATTGCCCGCCGATGTTGGAATGCTTTGTCGCACGCCACTCCGGTTGTATTCGTTGAGTGCAACTTCCGAACGGCCCATATCCCTTGTGGACGTGCCGGCATATGCCTTATCCGCGGTCGCGATGACCGCACGAACGGCGTCCGAGCATCCGAAAGCACTGCAGTTCAGGCGTGCGGTCACGAGTTCCCGCGCCAGCTTGATGCGCGCCATTTCCACGCGCGTACGGTCATCGCCGTTCGTTTTTTCGTCCGTTTTCGCATAATACAGCCCGAAGACCTTCTCCGAATTGTTCACATTCTTCCGCGCCGGATCACCCACTCGGATGGCACTATTCAACTTCTCTTGGAACATTCGACGGGTGAATTCGCCGTACTGCCGCCAGAACGTGCTGGTGCGCGTTACAGCACGCTCGCTTTGTACATCGTCGTACGCGATGGTGCAGGTGCGCTCCTCGCCGACCGCGAGCGTGCCGCTGCATCCTGCGCCGGCAAGGGAGGTATAGCCGCTTACGGTACCCGGCGTCACGCTGAATGACCCTGCAGCGAGCGTCACCGCGACGCCGACCGATGAGCCGGGAACGGCGCCGGACGGCGACACACTCGTACCGACAACCGTTGCGGAGAAGTCGCCTGCCGTTCTCGTGCCGCCGCTGTCGTTCGTCACCGCCGTGATGATGGTGAGCTTCGGCTGGATATCATGGTTCGTTATGGTGCAGATTGCGGACTCACCGAATGCGAGTGTTACATTCCCCTGCGCATCGCAGTCGCCGCTGTAGGACGGCGCGTATCCCGCGTCGGGCGTTTCGGCAACGCGGTGCGTTCCCGGCGCGAGCGGAACGGGAACGCCGTTTTGCGCCGGCAGACCGGCGATCGTGAGCGTGAAGTCAGCGGGCGTCTTCGCGCCGCCGTCGTCGTTCACGACCGTTTTCATCGCCGTGAGCTTCGCCGGAATGTCATCTGCCGTGATGACACAGGTCAGCGCGTCGCCGACTTCCGCTATCCCGGAACAGTTCGCGGAGAACTGCTGGCTGTATCCGAACGGCGGCGCTTGATCTATCGTGTACGGACCTGCGTTCACGGCTACCGCTATACCAGCAGAGGAGCCCGGGAAGGCTGATGGCACGGGATTCTCGCCTGCCGCAATGACGGAAAAATCACCCGGGGATGCCGTTCCGCCGTGGTCGTTCACCACGTTCGTCGTTACCGTCACGACCGGCTGGATATCGTTCGCGGTTACCACGCACGTGCGCCGTTCCCCCGAATCCATCGTGCCCGAACAACCAGCGCTCGTGAGCATCGCGTATCCACGCAGGGCGGCGGTCACCGTGTACGGCCCAGCACCGATACCGATAGGTTGCGGCGTCGTTGCGCCGCTCAGCGCGGGAGAAGTCGGGTTCGTTCCGGTTATGGCGAGCGACACATCTTCCACCGAGTTCGTACCGCCGTTGTCGTTCACGATGTTCACCGCGACATCCAAGAGCGATGGGATGTCATTGTTCGTGATGACGCATATCTTCGTCTCGCCGATGCCGACAGAGCTATTGCAGTTCGCAGAAAAGCTGGCGGTGTAGCCGCCGACCGTGGACTCGTGGATGGTATAACCGCCTGCGTTCATACTGATGACCCTTCCGTCGGCCACGCCGGGAAATTGCGCGAACGAACCAGAGCCGGTCACATACATGATGAAATTTGAAGCATCCATCGTCCCGCCGTGATCGTTCACAACCTGTTTCACCACTTTGACCTGCGGCTGAATATCATCGCTCTCTATACCGCACGTCACAACATCGCCGGGGATGAGCGTGATGGTCCCGTCTGGCGCGCAATCGCCGGTGATGGCCGATGCGTAGCCGAATGGAATGCCTTCGTAGCTCACGGTATACATGCCGGGAGCGAGCTCGTATCCTTGCCCCGTTGCCGAACCCGGCGAAGGGCTTCCCACAATATCGCCGTGCTCATCGCGGACATGTACCATCACCTGCTGCGGTTCTGTTGTGCCGCCGTTGTCGTTCGTGATGTTCGTGAGAACGGTCAGGATGGGCGCGCTTTCTCCTGCAGCCCTGCTCCGTAAAAAGCTCACGCTCACGCGCCGCAGTCGCCGAAAGAATTGCGCGAACGGCGCGAGCACCGGATTCGGTTCAGCGGGGCGCACAGCGGCTGTTTGGTCGCTTAGCTCCTCACCCGCCGCCACGAACGGCTCGCTGAGCGCCGCAAACACGGCGATAAGCATCGTCGCCGCACAGAACGCGGAAAGAGCCTTCCGTATCATAAGGAAAAACTGCTGCGGTTGATGCCGCAGACAGCTTCATTATACCACTTCCCTCATCCTACCGTTGCCCTTCGACTTTACTTTTGAGCCGTTGGGGAGGATTTCACGTCGCCCCGCCACGGCGGGGCTCTTGGGAACCCATCGGTTCCCAACTTCCGCCACGGGAAAACTCCCGTTTTCCCGACCCCTTTCCCGTTCAATCCTCCCCGAAACACAAAACAGCGAACCATCGGTTCGCTGTTTTGTGTTTTGAGCCGTTGGGGAGGATTGAACTCCCGACCTACTCCTTACCATGGAGTCGCTCTACCACTGAGCTACAACGGCGACGCTGCTACTCTACCGTTCGGTGGAGGAATTTTCAAGCGCGCCCGATGACCTGGAGCCAGTTCGTTTTCCCCGATGTTGTCACGTTCTCGTAGACGATATCCATTCCTGCAGCCCGTGCATAGTCTTTTACCTCATCCAACTTGAAATAACTGAAGAATCGTGAATATTCGTAGCCGTAGTCGTTCTCTGTTACGATCTCCTCTTCGGGTTTGCCTGGACGCTGCTCCTTGACCGCTATATACAAATATCCGGCGGGTTTCAGTTTTTGTTTCAATCCGGCAATAACATCGGATATTTCCCTCTTTGGGATATGGAGCAGAACGGCCTGCGCAAAGATTCCATCGAACATCCGGTCCAACTTGCTCACATCGCGAACGTCCGATATTAAAAATTTGCCGTTCGGCACGCGATGCGTGGCGAGCTTCACCATCTCGCCGGAAAAATCTACTCCGACGACTGCGAGGCCTTTTTGCGCAAGATATTCTGATTTCACGCCAGAACCGCAACCAACATCCAATACGCTTCCGCCGAGTGGCAGGAGCGATATGAGTTTGTTCGTGCCCTCAACCCACCACGCGTCGCTCTCGTGGGCCTTTGTCCAATCGCGCGCTATTTTGTCGTAGGTCGTTCGCAGATCGTCCATGGAGCCGAAGGAGGGTTTTTTGATATGAGGCCGCTGTTCGTCTAAAATGTTTCGCACGAGAAGGCGCCCATGTGTGGCTTTGTAGCCGAAACAGGAAAATCGCTCCAAATCTCAACGTCGTCTACCCATTGGTAGATGGATCTATATCCAGGAGCGTCGGGCATGGTGTCTATCTGTCCGCCAGTGTAGACCTTGAATGGCCACCACACGAAAAGTCCGCTGTCTTTCTGGGTTTGTCCATGATAATCCACGATCGTTTTGCCGTTCACTGCTGCCCACACCCTGCCATCCGTGGTATCCAGCTTCCAAAAAACCTCAAACAAGAACCATTCATCAACAGGAACAGGAACACCAGTTGATCTGCAGTCCCACGCTTTCGGCGAATTAGCGAGATCTCCGAACTGGGCGTTCGTCCACCAATACAGATCATCCACGCCTTTACTGCGCCTCACGTTAATATTCCATCTGAAGTCAGCGCGCGCGCCGGGCGGCCCCGTCTCTTTCCATTCCATAAGCTGACGGGAATGAGTTTCTCCCAACGGCAATATCACGGTGCCCAGGTCTGGTTGGAGCTTGATCCAGTGGCGTATATAGGCCTGCTTGTCGGTTGGTTCCGGATAAAACCCGTATTGGTTCCTCGTATTCTCAATGAACGGGGTGGGGTCTTGTCTCACAAGCTCGCTCATTAAGGCACGCGTCGGTTTGCCATCTCGTCCGGTGACGGTTTCGATCCTGGTGTTTACAAATGTGCTCAAATTGTTCTGTCTTGAAGATACGAGATAGGTAAATCTATTTTTGGGAATGCCCCTGCTCAAAACTTCTTCCCATGCATACCCTGCGTCTCCCCCATGAAGAAATTGTGACCATCCGTCGCCGTCGATCTTTGGCGAATCGAGCACAACTCCGTCCTCAAATCCCGAGCGGAACAAGAGTTTTGCGTTTGTAGGAGAAGTTGATCCTGGAGTTGATGTGGACACGCTGACCGGAGGGGGCGTGGGACTTCTCCTACCTCCATCAAATAAAGCCCTCAATTTCCCGAAAAAACCGACACCAACAAATAGGAGAATCGTGATACCGATAATAATATGCTTCATAGGCCTGCGTATAGATCCATGGAGCCACCTCCCGGACTTGTTCCCGTTTTGTCTAAGCGCGCTCGCTTAGTAACAAAACGCAATCCCGCTTCGCGGGAAACCGGGGACCCCTGCCTGACGGCAGGCAGGCACTCTTTATCCCGCACCTTTCTTCGTGTATGTCGCATTTGAGACTTAGGAGGGATCCATTATTTGTGGAGTTTGCTTGCATTCTTGATATATTTTGCCATCCGCCACTTCCTCCCCTTCCCTTTGTTCAGGTTTTTATAAAATGGTGTAAGCGCATGACAATTCGGGCACAGGAGGCGTAAATTTGACTCGGAATTATTCTCCGAATCTCCATCAATGTGATCTATCTCCAATGGTACAAATCCCGTTACGGGATGTTTTTTACTCCAACCGCATTGAGAACATCTATTGCCGAATTTTTCGGTAAGATATCCCTTGAGATGCCTTGAAATATTCTTTGCGACTATTCCGATATTGCCACTTAATTTCCCCTGTTTCCAATCGCCCAACCATTTTTTGTGCTGAAAAAGAAACTGGCATTTGTTTGAGCAAAATTTTATCTGGTGTCGCCCTGCGAGAGTCGCTCTGCAATTCACACATTTCAGCATAGCTGAAGTATACCATAGCATACCCCTCGCCGTGGTATATTATCTCTAACGAACCGATGAATTTGGGAGCCACCCGTCGGATTCGAACCGACAACCTACCGCTTACAAAGCGGTAGCTCTACCGTTGAGCTAGGGTGGCAAATTTGCCCTATTACCATACAAAAAACAGCTCGTTCTGTAAACTGCCGCTTACCAAACAAATGGGCTACAATGGGGACGAATATGGCGAAGTTCACGCATTTACATACGCATTCCCACTACTCCCTTCTGGACGGCCTGGGGAAAATTGATGAGCTTATTGCGCGCGCGAAAGAACTCGGGATGGATGCCTTGGCGCTCACCGACCACGGCGTGCTCTACGGCGCGATTGAGTTCTATAAGAAAGCGAAGAAGGCAGGCATAAAACCTATCCTCGGTGTGGAAACCTACGTTGCGCCGCGCGACCGCTTCAGCAAGGACGCGAATGAAAAATATTTTCATCTCGTGCTGCTCGCCGAGAACGACACGGGCTGGAAAAATCTTATTCAGCTCGTCACGAAAGCGCATCTTGAAGGTTTTTACTACAAGCCGCGCGTGGACAAAGACCTTTTACGCGAGCATCACGAGGGCCTTATCGCGCTTTCGGCCTGCCTCGGCGGCGAGGTGAACCGTGCGCTCTCCGCCGGCCGGAATGATGAGGCAAAACAACTTGCGCTGGAATATCAGGACATTTTCGGCAAAGGGAATTTCTTTTTGGAGGTTCAGGACCATCCGCATATTCCGGACGTCGTGAAGCACCGGCCGCTTGCCATCGCGCTCGCGAAGGAAACCGGTATTCCCCTCGTTGCAACACAAGACATCCACTATGCGAAGTCCGACGACCGCGATGTGCATGACGTGCTTCTTGCCGTGCAGACAGGAAACAAACTTTCGGATGACGACCGGCTTTCCATGAAAGAAGATGATTTTTCAATGTTGTCGCCGGACGACATGGAAAAGAAGTTTGCGGATGTGCCTGAGGCGGTCGCGAACGCCGGGAAGATCGCTGAGCGATGCAACGTCACCATAGAGCTCGGGAAGGTGAAGCTCCCCCACTTTCCGAAGCCGGATGGAAAGACCGCAATGGTATATCTTCGGGAACTCATCGAGGAGCGCCTGCCGGCACGATTTTTAAATGAGAAGCGGTCCGCTGTCGTCGACAAGCGACTGGAGCACGAGCTCGCCATCATCGAAAAGACCGGTTTTGCCGACTACTTCCTCATCGTGCAAGACCTCGTGAACTGGGCGAAGGACCATGGCATCGCTGTGGGCCCCGGCAGGGGTTCCGCCGCAGGCAGCTTGGTTTCCTACATCCTCCGCATCACGGATATCAATCCATTGGAATACGACTTGCTCTTTGAACGGTTCCTGAATCCCGAACGCAATGAAATGCCGGATATCGACCTGGACTTCGCCGATACCCGCCGCGATGAGGTCTTGGCCTATGCACGCGAAAAGTACGGCACGGACCACGTGGCGCAGATCATCACGTTCGGAACGATGGCATCGCGCGCAGCCATCCGCGACGCGGGACGCGCGATGGGATTCTCCTACGGCTTCTGCGACCAGATCGCAAAGCTCGTGCCGTTCACCGCCGACCTGCCGGAGGCACTGAAGACCGTTCCGGAACTCGGCGAACTCTATGAGGCAAATCCGGACGCAAAACGGCTTATTGATACCGCAACTCGCCTGGACGGCGTCGCACGCCATGCATCTGTGCACGCCTGCGGCACGGTCATCACCGAGCGGCCGCTCACTGAATATCTGCCGCTCCAGTTCGCACCGCAAGGCAAGGACATCATCATCACGCAATTCGAGATGCATGCCGTGGAAGACCTCGGGCTCCTGAAAATAGATCTCCTGGGCTTAAAGAACCTCACCATTATTGAAGACACCGTCCGCCTCATCCGCGAGCTGCGCGGCGAAGAGCTGGACATCCACCACATCCCGCTCAATGACAAAAAGGCCTTTGATCTTTTACGCGCCGGGAACACGACGGGGGTTTTTCAATTTGAATCGTCCGGCATGCGGCGATATATGAAAGAGATCAAGCCGAACGAGCTTGAAGACCTCATTGCGCTCGTTGCCCTCTTTCGCCCCGGGCCAATGGAGCTTATTCCCTCCTACATCAAGCGCAAGCACGGCGAAGAGCAGGTCACGTACCTCCACCCGAAGCTCCAGCCCATCCTGGAGAACACCTACGGCATCGGCGTGTATCAGGAGCAGATGATGCGCATCGCAACCGACCTCGCCGGCTACACGCTGCCCGAAGCGGACACGCTGCGCAAGGCCATCGGCAAGAAGATCAAGGAACTTCTGGACGAACAGAAAGAAAAACTGACGAAAGGCATGATAGCACGCGGTATTGACCCGAAGACCGCGAAAGCCATTTGGGAGCTCTTCCCGCCCTTTGCGCGGTACGGCTTCAATAAATCGCACGCAGCGTGTTACGCCATGATCGGGTATCGCACCGCATACCTCAAAGCGCACTATCCCGAAGAATTCATGGCGGCACTCCTCAATGCCGACTCGGGTGATGTGGAGCGCATCTCCTTCCTCATTACCGAGGCGAAGCAGAACAGCATAGACATCCTGCCGCCTGACATCAATACGTCCTTCGCCGCATTTACGCCGGAGGGCCCGCGCATCCGTTTCGGGCTTGGCGCGGTGAAGAACGTTGGCGATGCCATCACGCAGGCGATGATAGAAGAACGCGTTCAACGCGGACCGTTCACGAACTTCGGCGACTTCCTTTCGCGCGTCCAGCATAAAGATCTGAACAAAAAATCGCTGGAATCCCTCGCAAAGGCGGGTGTCTTTGATTCACTCGGCATTGAACGGAACGGCATCCTTGCGAACATAGACCAGGCGCTTCGCTTCGCGCAGGCGAATCGCAAGGGAGCACAAAGTACCGCGTCGCTTTTCGGCGCATCATTACCTCCCGTAGAGCTCAAACTGCCGAACGTGCCACCCGCGTCAGCTGCAGAAAAACTTGCATGGGAAAAGGAGCTCTTGGGATTCTACCTGTCGGACCACCCATTGAACGCCCACAAAGAGCGTTTGGCGAAGGCCGGTGTACGACCGATCACGGATGTTCTCACGATGCCTGACGAACGCATCGTGCGCATCGCCGGCTGCATCGCGCAACTCAAAAAGATCGTCGCAAAGGACGGGCGGCCGATGATATTTGCGACCATTGAAGATTTCTCGCCTCAACCGATGGAGGTCATTGTGTTCAACAGCACGCTTGAAAAAACGAACGATTGTTGGCAGCCGAACGCAACCGTTCTCATTGAAGGAAAGGTGTCAAAACGCGACGGCCAAACGAAACTCGTCTGCGAGCGGGCGAAGAAATTGTAAGCGGTGGCGGAAAAAGGAAGCGGCCGGGAGAACCTGTCTCCCGGCACGCGTTGTGCGGTACGGTTGGCGCTCAGACCGCCCGCGGCACCGGCTCGAAGAAGTCTGCGGAGAGATCCGCCGGACAGAGGTCATGCGGACCGAGCACCGGCCGCTTCGTGTTGTACTCGACAAGCTGCACGAGTGGTACTGCGTCGCCACCGTGAACACGTTTGGCGAGGTATATCACCTGAGGCCGCACATACCGTGCGAGGGCAAGAAACATGTCCGGCTCGAGGTCCGACCGCAAGCGCAGCAACTGACCTTTGGCGAACTGGGGCATGCGAACCTCCTTCGTGGTTCTTATCCCTTTCTACTCTAGGCGAAGACGCCCGTCAACGCTTCTTCCCGCGCGCATGCGCACGCTGAATGTGTGAATGCAATTGCTCCGGCTTGTGCGGTTCCATCGTCACGAGCTCTACCGACCACATCCATTGATCCATCGTCGCTTCTATTTCTATACGCAGGGCCTCTTGGTCATATCCCAACGCCACAACATGCGGCTTATGGTTCCGTAACACACTCCACATACCGAGCTCGACATCGCCCTCGATGACCTGATCCGCGAGCCCCTCGCGATGAAGCATCTCCATTCGGTCACCGACGTGTTCTTCGGGCATATAACCCTTCAACTGATGCACGATGTGGTCGGGGGTCACGACTGCGACGAGCCAATCCCCTTCCCGCTTCGCCTGATGCAAAAAATGCCGGTGCCCATCGTGCAGCCGGTCAAACACGCCGAAGACCATTACTTTACGCATGATGAAGTGTCAGGTGTCACGTGTCAGGAGATATAATCATGCGCATTGCGCAACTTGATACTTGATACCTGATACTTGATACTATCGCTTTCTCATGAGCGGAAAGATAACCGTCTCGCGGATGGGCTTGTCCATCAGTATCGCAAAAAGCCGCTCGGAGACGCCGAAGCCGGAAGCGGGCGGCATGCCGTACTCCATCGCGATAAGATAAGCTTCGTCCAGTTGTTGGGCTTCTTTGTCGCCGGCTTTCCGCAGTTTCATCTGCTCTTCAAACCGCGCACGCTGGTCCGTCGGATCGTTCAGCTCTGAAAACCCTTTGCCAAGTTCGGTACCTGCCGCAACGATCTGCATCCGTTCCACGCGGCGCGGATCACCGGGTTTTCGCTTTGCAAGCGGCTCCACCTCGACCGGCGGGTCCACGAGGAAGCACGGGTCTAAAAGCTGCGGACGGACGGTTTTTTTGTAGATAAGGTCGATAAGGCGGCCCTTGCCGTGCTCCGGTTCAGGTTTGAGGCCAAGTTTTTGCGCCTTCGCGAATAACTGGTCGCGCGTGGCGGCGAGCGGATTCAAATCCGCCGCCTGCGTGAACGCATCCACGTAGTCAACGCGGCCCCATTTCTTTCCCCAATTGAGCTTCCGATTTTCGTAGGTCGTCGTGAGCCCGCCGGTCGTCGCTTTGATGACCTCTTTGTACAGTTTTTCCGTGAATTTCATGAGTTCTTCGTAATCACTGTAGGCCCAATAGAACTCAAGTTGCGTATAGTCCTGCAAGTGGTCTTTGTCGATTCCCTCGTTCCGGAAAATTCGGCCAACTTCAAATACTTTTTCGTATCCCGCAACGAGCATCTTCTTTAAGGGGAGCTCCAGGGAGATGCGAAGGTAAAAATCGGTGTCCAGCGCGTTATGGTGCGTGATGAACGGTTCCGCTTCCGCCCCGCCGGGAACGGATTCCAAAACGGGCATATCAACTTCTAAAAATCCTTCGCGCTTCATTGCCGCGCGGAACGTATCCCAGAACGCGGCTTTCTGGCGGAACATCTCGGCCGTCACCGGATGCGCGAGAATGTCCAGATACCGGTCGCGAAGCCGCGTTTCCACGTCCTCTAACCCGGCCCACTTGTCTGGAAGCGGCCGGACAGATTTTGCGAGCATCATAAATTCTTTCGCCTCCACGCTCGGCTCGCCGCTCTTTGTTTTCAATACTGTTCCGGCAGCAGAAACAAAATCGCCGCGGTCGGTTGTTTCCTTCACGAGTGCGAAGTTCGCGAGATTATCCTTCTTCACGACGACCTGCAATTTGCCGGAACCGTCGTGGACGTCCATAAAGATGACGTTCCCCATGTCACGCAAGCCCATCACCCGGCCAGCAACTCCTATTTTCTTCTTCCCTTTCTCTAGCTTTCCAAAGTCCGCAAGCGCTTCCGCTATCCGGTGCGTCCGCTTGGTCTTGATAGGATAGGCCTCAACACCCGCTTCCTTCAGTTTGGCGAGTTTCTTTTTCCGGTCGGCGATCAGGTCGTCAAGCATGGATGGGAATCGAGGAGTGAGTATCTAGTGTGGTGGGCTACGATACGAATACATAGTAATACAAATATTGAGATATACAAAAGCTCCGATGGGCCGGTCGGAGCTACCTTCAGTTCTTATTTTTCCTATCCACGGCGACGGACCAGCCATCTAGTAGAAAGAGGGCGCTGCGTTCTTTTGGAGAAGCTCGCGGAGGTGACAAAAGCTCGGTGTTTTGCGAAGCAAAACTTTTGTCGCCGAGCGGCAGTGGACGCTCGCCGCTGGAGCGAGCGAACCGCGGTTCTCAAAAAGAACGCGGCGTCCTACTCGATCTTCGTCACCTGATACACCGCCTTGCCGGCCGGCGTCGTCACTTCCACGCTGTCCCCTACCTTCTTCCCCAAGAACGCCTTCCCGATGGGCGATTCGTTCGATATCTTCCCCTCCTGCGGGTTTGCTTCGGTTGAACCAACGATGGTATATACGGACTCCTTGCCGTCGCGCTCTGTCGTCACGCGCGAACCGACGCGTACGGTGTCGCCGCCGACCGAGCCCTTGATGACCACGGCCTTCTTCACGAACTCCTCAAGCTCAAAGATGCGCGTCTCAACGCGGGTTTGCTCCTCCCGCGCCTGCGCATACTCGGCATTCTCCGAAAGATCGCCGTATTCTTTCGCGCGCTTCAAGGCGTCCGCGATCTCCAAACGCGTTTTTGTTTTGAGCGTTTCAAGCTCCGCTTTGAGCTCTGCTAATCGCTCTTCGCTTACGTAGTATTTGTCTCCCATTGTAGTGTTATAAGAAAAAAGCCCAACCCCACGGGTTGCACTTCCGATGTCGATTCTTATTGCTTTGAGTATACTCCTCTGCCTAAAAACTTCAAGAGATGGCCGAAAAACCCTTATTTTTCGGGGTCCAAATGATAGGCGTCCATCCAAAACCACCAGCGGATCTTCGCCACGTCCAGAAGCACCTGGAGATACGCCGATGCCTTTACCTTTGATTTGCCGTCGTGCTTCCAGTGCACCGGGACTTCTTTCACGCGATACCCCATCGCCATCGCAAGCGCTAATATCTCCACGTCAAAGCTCCAGCCCGAAAGTTTTGAGTACGAGAATACTTTTTCCGCGCATTCGGCCGTGAACGCCTTGAATCCGCACTGTGTGTCCCAGAGCCCCCAGAGTAAGAGTGGTTGTATCCAAAACATATTCCCGAGTTTGCCCGGTATCTGCCGGTACCACGGTTCCGGCGGATCCAGCTCGCTTCCCTTCGCCGCACGCGAGCAGATGACAACCTGATAGCCATGAGTGAACCACTCCTCCATGCGGTCAAAATGATCTATCGTCGTTGCGTTGTCGGAGTCCATAAAGAGACGGATGTCGCCCGTCGCCGCGAGCATCCCTTGCCGCACCACGCCGCCTTTCCCTTTATTCTCTACATTATCGATAAGCTTCAGATACTTCACCGCGGGCATCAACTTCTTCACTACCTCCGACGTATTGTCCTTGGAGCCATCGTTCACCACGATAACCTCGTAGGCATACTCCTTTCCCGCCATGCGCTTATCGATATCCAAGAGCGTTGCGGGGATGCGCTCCGCTTCGTTATAGGCGGGCAAAATGATGGAAAGGTGGGGTTTTGCGGGTGTTGCCATGGCTCAATTATACCATCGTAAGGACACGTGCGCCGCGGTCAGTCACGACGACCGTGTGCTCGAAATGAGCTCCGAGCGAGCCGTCCTTCGTGACGAAGCTATCGTCCTTCAGTTGTTTCAACTCATAGCGGCCGGCGGCAACCATCGGCTCTATCGCAATCGTCATGCCCGGCACGAGCGTCTCGCCTTCGCCCGGTTTCCCGAAATTATAGACGTGCGGGTCCTCATGGAGTTTTTTGCCGATGCCGTGGCCCGTGAGGGACCGAATAACAGAGAAACCGTTCTTTTCCACGTAGGACTGCACCGCATGGCCGATATCGCCAAGCGTATTCCCCGCCTTCGCGGCAGCGATGCCTAGAGTGAGCGCCTTTTCCGTCACGGCGATGAGCTTTTTTGCTTCATTCGTAAGCTTCCCGATACCGACGGAGATTGCCGAGTCTAAATAAAGCTTCTCGTGGATAAGACCGAGGTCCAACTTGAGGAGATCGCCGTCCATCAGAATATAGTTCGACGGCAGGCCGTGCACGATGCCGTCGTTCACTGATGCGCACAAGGTCGCCGGATACGGCTTCCCCGCGCCGCCCGGCCGGTAACCGAGGAACGCCGGCTTGTCGCCTCCCTTCGTGATGAGGTCGTACGCCAGATGGTCCAGCTCGATGGTGCGCATCCCTGGCTTTGCAGCGGCGGCGACCGCGCGCAAGACGCGCGCAAGCCGGCGGCCGCCTTCGGCCATGAGCTTCAGTTCTTCAGGGGTCTTCGGGGTCATCTTAGCGCTTTGCCGCCCCGCGGACGGACGCACGATCGACGAACGAGCGGATGCGGCGGGAAACTTCCTCGCGCGTACCGACACCGGAGATGCGCTTGAAGATATATTGTTTACGGTAGAACGCGAGCGCGGGGCGGATATGCTTCGCGTAGTAGCGCAGCCGGTTTTGGATGGCAGCGCGGGTGTCGTCCGCCCGACCGCGCTTTCTCACGCGCAAATACATCTCCTGCATAGGGATATGGAGGTAGATGACGAACGGGTCGCGGCGCTTCCGCTTGCGCAGTTCGCGCGCAAGAAGTTTCGCTTCTCCCAACATCTTCGGATGGCCGGCGAAGAGAATGCCGCGCGCGGCGGGCACGGTGCGCAGCGTGTCCATAATGATGTGCCGGGCGAGCTCCGTCGGAGCGAGATTCCCGCGATGAAGTTCGGTGCGCAATTGATAGCGGCGGTGGATGCGTGCGTTCTGCTCCAGCTTCCGCAGCTCGCGGCCCATGTCAAAATTATGGAGCCGATAACGTTTCACGAGACGTGCGGCCTGCGTCGTTTTCCCCGCTGCAGGATCGCCCAAGATGATGATGTTCCGCGGCGCGTCCATTACGATTGATATTCTATCTCCATCGCTTCCATAATGATCTTCGTAACCTCAGGGATGGAGGGCGTTCCGTCCACATCAAGAAAGATGGTTTGTTCCCGCAGATAGTCCAGCATCGGAATGGTGTTCTCGTGGAACATCTTGAGGCGACGCTCAATGGCCTCAGGCGTGTCGTCCGTGCGATGCTCGATCTGTCCGCGCAATACGAGCCGCTTAATGGACTCTTCTTTGGGAATATCCAGATAGATGGTCACGAAGCTTGTTCGGCCCTGGGCTTTGAGCGTCTTCATCAAGAACTCCGCCTGCCCGCGCCGGCGCGGAATGCCATCAAAGATAACGCCTTTGTCGGCCGGAATGGTCCCCATCTTCGCTTCAAAGACCTCCAGAAGCTGTTCATCGCTCAACAGGACGCCATTATCAATAAGCTCGCCGAGCGTCGTGCCATCCTTGAACTTCCAGTCACGATTCTGCCGCAAGACCGCGCCCATCTCCCAATGAAAAAAGCCGAGCTTCTCCACGAGCGCTTTCGCCTGCGTGCCCTTCCCCGAGCCCTGCGGCCCGACCAGAAAAATGACGTTGTACTTCATGAGTGTTCCCGAATATACGAATGTTGGCGAATATACGAATATAGCGAATGCGGCTACGTTCGCATTGTAGCGTGAAAGATGGTTCTGTCCAAGAAATGCAGCGGCCCGACGCGCGTTGCGCGCCAGGCCGTCGTGCGGAGAACGCGAGCGTTGCTTATCGCTTGGGCGTTTCCTCTTGCTTCGTCTCCTTCTTCGGCTTTGGCCGATAGGCGGCGATGGGAATGGGGTCGTACGACATACAGTCGTGGAGTAGACAGCCGCCCGGTGGATGTCTCTCACAACCGCAATTCCTACATACGTGTACGCCTTGGAGCGGCACGCCACACAGGGGCATCGCGACCTCCTACTGGCCCAAAGCATATCAAGGTATTTCTCTCTATACAATCGAAGCTCCGATGGGCTTTTCGGAGCTACATTAAGTCCTTATTTTCCTAAAAAGATCTGCTTTTCTAGAACCAATGCGCGGAGACTTTTTACTTTTGAGAAGCTTTCGGAGCCCCGCCAAGCTTGGCCCCGTGCGAAGCGTGGGTTGGCGGGGCGAGAGCGCAGGTCGCAGTTCGCCGCCCCGACGCTTCGTTTTTTCATATAGACAAAGGAGTCGGGGTCCCGACCTCGCGTCGGGACTGGAGCAACCGCGACGCCGGTTCTCAAAAGTAAAAAGTCAGAGCCCCCTAAAATCCTTCGTACTCGCGAACGGTGAGCTGCGAGTTGATCTGCCGCATCGTCTCCAAGCACACCGCAACCACGATGAGGAGCGCCGTGCCTGAAACGGTGAGCACAGCGACGCCGGTCGCGAACTCAATGATGAACGGCAAAATGGCGATAAGCCCGAGGAACGTTGCGCCGAAGAGCGTCACGCGATTCACCACGTTCCCAAAGTACTGCGCTGTGCCCTCGCCCGGACGGATGCCGGGGATGAATCCCCCGCTCCGCTGCAGGTTCTTCGCCACCTCTTCCGCATTGAACGTAATGGCTGTGTAGAAATACGTGAATGCAAAGACGAGCAGGAAGTAGAACGTACCGTAGGCGAGCCGATTCGCCAAGAACCAGGTGATCCACTCGTTCATCTTCACGCCGATATCCACATTCACGAGTGACACCATCTGCGCGATGAACTGCGGGAAAAGCAGGACCGAGATGGCAAAGATGAGCGGTATCATACCCGCCTGATTCACCTTGAGCGGCAGGTAGGACGACGCACCACCCCAGAGCTTGTTGCCGCGCACGCGCCGAGCGTACGCGATGGGAATCTTCCGTTCGCCTTCGTTCAGGTAGACCACACCAGCGATGATGAGGAGCACCGCGACGATGAAACCGACGTAGACCGGCAGGAGCGCCGGCGTGTAGGCAGCAAGCGCCGCGCTCGCGTCCTGCGGCAGACGGGCGACGATACCCGCCAAGATGATGAGTGAGATGCCGTTCCCGATCTTCTGTTCACTGATGAGCTCGCCGAGCCAAAGCGCGATCATGGAGCCGGCGGTGATGGCCACAACGGCCGTCGCCGCGGCGAGGCCCGTCGGCTTGTCTATCGCGCCTTGCGAGGCAAGGATATTGAGGAATCCATAGGACTGGAGCGCCGCGAGCGGCACCGTGAGAATGCGCGACCACTGGTTGAACTTCGCCCGGCCGCGCTCGCCCTCTTCGTAGTACATCTCCTTGAACTTCGGGAATATCATCGTCAAAAGCTGCATGATGATGGTGCCCGTGATGTACGGCCCCACGCCAAGCATGGCGACCGAGAGATTTTCTAAGCCGCCGCCGGAGAAGAGGTTCAAGAACCCGAAAAGCTGGTTCGATTCAAAGAACGCGCGGAGACGCAACGCGTCAACGCCCGGAATGGGGATGGCGGCAAAGACGCGGTAAGCGACCAAAAGCCCCAGAACGATCAGGACCTTGTTCCGAAGGTCCGGGATGCGGAAGATTTGAAGGAAACGGTTCATAGAACTAGTGTCACGTGTCAGGTATCAGGTGTCAAGAAACGTACGAACTGTCATTCCTACATCCTGACACTTGATACATGATACTTGATACGCTATTGGACACTGCCGCCGGCTTTCTCTATCTTCGCCTTTGCCGAAGTCGAGACCGCAATGCCCCGCACGTCCATGGGGTAGGCTATTTCGCCTGCCGAGAGCACCTTCACTGGTCCGCGGTAGCGGCGAGAAACAAGTCCCGCTTCGCGCAACATGTCTATTGTCACCACGAGCTTTCCCTTTCCCGCACGTGCGTGGAGCGCTTCGGCCAAACGGCCGAGCTCAAAAACGAGCGCACGCTCTGTCATCGGCTTATTGCGAAAGCCGCGGAGTTTCGGAATGCGGATAAGCAGGTCGCGCTCCGCCGGGCGGATACGACGGCCGGAACGGGACCGCTGTCCTTTCTGGCCGCGTCCCGAGGTCGTACCGCGTTTGCCGCCACGGCCGACGCGCTTCTGTTTCTTATGGGAACCGGAAAGATGGTGAAGTTGCATAGGGCTATGCCTTGAGTTGTTTCAATGCCTCTATCGTCGCCATAGCATTCGTCAGTTTGTTCGGCGTCCGGCCGAGGATCTTTGCCGTTGCGTCCTTCACGCCCGCGAGCGCAAGTACTGAGCGCACCGCACCGCCAGCCTTCAGCCCATTTCCTTCTTTCGCAGGCTTCACCAAGACCTTCGCCGCGCTGTATTTCGCATAGACCTCGTGCGCGATGGTGCGCCCATCAACGAGCTTCAGATGTATCATCGCTTTCTTGCCTTCACTCTTCGCCTTGAGCACAGTGGACTGCACGTCCATTCCCTTCGCCACACCGACGCCGATGCGCCCCCGCTCGTCGCCAACGACGACGGTCGCGCGGAACCGGAACCGCTTGCCGCCAGCGACGACACGCGTCACGCGGCGCATGTCGAGCACGCGCTCCTTGAATTCGTCTTTCTTGATGTATTTATCTCTGAATGCCATGGTATTAGAATTTCAGCCCGCCTTTTCGCGCCGCCTCTGCAAGCGCTTTCACCCGACCGTGATAGCGGTACGAACGGCGATCGAACACCACCTCCGTCACGCCGGCCGCAAGTGCTTTCTTCGCAACGAGCTCGCCGACCGCCGTAGCGATGTCCGATTTCTTCCCCTTCGTCTTTATTTCCCGGCTTCCCGCCGCAACGAGCGTGCGCTGCTTTTGGTCGTCGATGACCTGCGCGTACATGCCACGGTTGGACCGAAAAACCGCAAGCCGCGGATGTTTTGCCACGCGCAGTACGGCGGCTACGCGGCGCACCCGCGCCCCCCGTTTTCGGTTCAGTTCTTTCTGTGATTTCATGGTCGTGTATTATCCCGCGGTTGTGGTCGCTTTCTTGCCGGCCTTGCGACGGATGACCTCGCCTTGGTAGCGGATGCCCTTCCCTTTGTACGGTTCCGGCTTCTTCTGCGCGCGGATCTCCGCAGCGAAACGGCCGACGAGCTCCTTATTCGTCCCTGAGATGGTCATGGCGTTCTTGTCCACCGCAACGGCAAGGCCCGGCAGTATCTTCATCCGAACGGGTTTTACATAGCCAAGCGAGAGCACCACCGCATCGCCTTCAACCGCGAACTTATAGCCAACACCCTCTATTTCAAGCACTTTCACGTATCCCTCGGTCACGCCCTGAATGGCGTTCCGCACCAAGGACCAGGTCGTCCCCGTGTCGGCGCGCATCTGCTTCGTCGCTGCTGCGGCAGTCACGCGGCAGCCATCAGCACCGGCCGTGACAGTGATGCCATGCGGCACCTGTACCGCAAGCTCCCCTTTCGGGCCTTTGACGCGCACCGAACCATCCGCAACGTTCACCGTCACGCCGGCTGGGACTGCAATGGGTTTTTTCGCGAGCTTCGACATGTTACCAAACTTGGAAAAGGTATTCTCCGCCCAGTTTCTTTTTCCGCGCATCGCGGTTCGTCATAATGCCCTCCGGCGTGCTCACGGCCGCGACGCCATGGCCCTGGCGGACCGCGGTCATATCACGATAGCCGATATAGATGCGCCGGCCGGGTTTTGAGATAAGCCGGATGTCCGTGAACGCCGGCTTGCCGCCTGCATACTTGAGCGTCACGTCAAGCACAGCTTTCTTCCCTACCGTACGCTTCTCCACCGCGCCCACATAGCCCTGGCTTTCCAAAAACGCTGCCACGGCGTGGTCGAACTTAGAGAACGGCGCGTGGACGGTCTCCCGTTTCGCGTGCGCCGCGTTCTTTATTCTGCTGATGAGGTGATAGTACATATTTACCAGGATGCTTTTCGGACGCCAGGAATCTGTCCCAATGTGGCCATTTCGCGGAAGCAGATGCGGCAGACACCGAAGGTTCGCATATAGCCGTGCTTCCTGCCACAGCGGAAACAACGCCGAACCGCCCGAGTGGAGAACTTCGGTTTCTTCTTGCTACGAACGATGACGGAAAGTTTGGCCATGATAATTATCGTTTGAACGGGATACCGAGCGAGCGGAAAGCGTCTATCGCGGCGGCGCGGTCGCGCTTCCGCGGCACAATACTTACGCCGAGCGGGAAGATGAACGGCGATTCCTCGGGGTTCACCTCAGGAAACGTCACCTGCTCCCGAAAGCCGATATTGAGCGTTCCGTGTGCATCCACATGTTCCACGTCAACACCCCCGAAGTCGCGGACCCGGGGCAGTACTATTCTATGGAAACGCTCGAAAAAATCAACCAAATTCGCTGCGCGGAGCGTGACATAGACGCCGACGATCTGGCCCTCGCGGACCTTGAATCCGGCGACGGACTTCTTCGCGCGCGTCACGCGTGGCTGCTGGCCGGCGATGAGCGCAATGTCGCGTACGATCTGCGGCAAAAGCTTCTCTTCAAAATTCGGCGTTTGGCTCGCACGCCCCACGCCGGCGTTCACCACGATCTTCTCTAAGAACGCGCGGACGGTCTTCGTACGCTCAGCAGAAATGCCGGACGTCGCGATCTTCGCGTGTCCCCCGGTCCCACCGTGCGCTTTGTTGTGTGTGTCGTGTTTCATATGACGGTTAGATGGCTGCTTGGCAATGCGTGCACGCCCGCGTCTTTTTTGCGCCCTCCATGCGCATCCGCGCCCGAGTCACCTTCTTACAGCTCGGACAGACGAGCTCGACGTTCGATGCGTTCAGGGGCCGCGGCAGATGCACGGTCTCTCCTTTCTGGTTCTGCCGCTTCGGCCGGACACGCTTCGCGTAGACGTTCACGCCTTCTACGGTCACGCGGCCTGCCTCCGGAAATACCGCAAGCACCTTGCCGGTCTTCCCCCGGTCCTTGCCCGAAAGCACTTTTACGTTGTCGTCTTTCTTTATCTTCATGAGAGTAATCCCGAATATACGAATTGAAAATAATTACGAATGGTGTATCTCATGGTGTTCATATTCTTGTATTCGTGATTCGTGTCTATTCGTAATTCGGGAGGCACTATACGATTTCTTCTGCCATCGTCATCAATTTATCGAATCCTTTTGCCTTCAATTCACGGGGCATCGGACCGAAGACGCGTGTTGCGATGACCTCTTTCTTCGCGTCCACGAGCACCACTGCATTCTCGTCAAAACGGACGTACGAGCCGTCCGAACGGCGCAGTTCCTTCTTTGTGCGCACAATAAGCGCCTTCACGATATCTTTCTTTTTCACCGCCTTCCGCGGCTCCGCGACCTGCACGGACGCAATAACAATGTCCCCCACGCCAGCATAGCGGCGGCGGGTCGCGCCGAGAACGCGGAAACAGCGGACGATCTTTGCGCCCGAGTTATCGGCAACTTTGAGGATGGCTCGTTCTTGGATCATAGGTTCAGTTGAATGTTGAATGCGACATGGATAATGGAGTATTCATGTCGCTTGTCGCATTTTACAATTTGCTGATTATCGTCCAGCGCTTGTCGCGCGAAAGCGGGCGCGATTCGGCGATGATGACGACATCACCTTTCTTATATTGGTTTCCTTCGTCATGCGCCTTGAACCGCCGCGTCACCTTGATGTACTTCAGGTACTTTGGGTGCCGCGTCATGCGGGTCACCGCGACAACGCGCGTCTTCGTCATCTTATCCGAGACGACGACTCCCTGGAGGGTCCGTTTGTTCTTGGGTTTCGTTTCCATAGTTATGTGGTTCCGTTCTTGCGCAGGCGGGTCAACACGGTCTCGATGCGGGCAAGATCCTTCCGCAGCTCCCGGAGCGCCGTCCTATTCTTCACTTTGCCGGCCGCGAGGTCAAGCTGCAGGCCGTGGAGCTTGTCGCGCCCTTCCTTTTTCATCTTGTGGAGCTCCGCAACCGGTTTCGCCGCGAGCGCTTTTGCTTCTTGCTTGTCCATGGTGCGTTAATTCTCTTTTCCGCGTTCCAATATCTTTGTTTTGAACGGCAACTTGTGTCCGGCGAGACGCAACGCTTCGCGCGCGGTCGGCGCATCGGCAGTATCCAGCTCAAAGATGACGCGGCCGGGCCGCACGACGAACACGTAGTGGTCCACCGCACCTTTGCCGCCGCCCATCGTGACCTCGGGCGGGCGCTTCGTGACGGGCTTATCCGGAAAAACGCGTATCCAGAGGCGGCCTTCCCGCTTCAGGTGATGCGTAATGGTGCGCCGCGCGGATTCGATGTGGCGCGACGTGAGCCGCGCGCCTTCGAGCGCTTTGATGCCATAACGGCCGAACGCGAGCGTGAGGCCACGCGTCTCAACGGCCCGCTTCTTGGAGCGGCCCTTGTGCCATTTCCGATGTTTTACTTTCTTTGGGATAAGCATGGTCGTTCGTTATGCGGTCCGGCGGCCGTTCCGTTCCTCGGTCTTCGCCCTCTTCGCGAACACTTCACCTTTGTACACCCACACCTCGATACCGACCGTGCCGTAGGTCGTGAATGCCGTCGCGCGGCCGTAGTCGATATCCGCGCGGAGCGTTTGGAGCGGGAGCGGCCCTTGCTTCATCACCTCGTTCCGCGCGATCTCATTCCCATCCAAGCGCCCGGACATCATGATCTTCGCTCCCTTTACGTCGCGATTCTGCATGAGCTGCTCCAGATACTTCTTCATTGTCCTGCGGAAGCGCATGCGTTTTTCGATGTCCCATGCGATCTGTTGGGCCGTGTAGGTTGCCGACACCTCAGAGCGTTTCAGCTCTTCTACGTTCACCGAGAGATGCGGCCCCTTCGCTTTCAGTCCGCGAACGGCTTTGAGCGCCCGCTCGACCGCCTTCGTTAGTTCCTCAATACCTTTTCCTCCCTGACCGATGATGTAGCCCGGGCGCGCGGCTTTAATGAGCACTTTCAAGTGGTTCGACGTGCGTTCAATATCGATGCCCGCGACACCGGCCTGGCCGATACGCTTCATGACGACCGTGCGGATCACCTCATCCTCTTCCAGAAATTTGGCGTATGGATATTTCCCGCCAAGGCCCGCTTTGCCTTTGGACGCGAAGTACCATCGGCTGACCCACGGTTTCACGATGCCGATGCGGAGCGAGATTGGATTTATTTTCTGTCCCATAGTTTTGTATGTATCAGGTGTCAGGTATCAAGTGTCAAGAACTTAGACGCTCTTTCTGCGGAAGACACGCTTGAAGAATCCGGGCTTTGACTCGGTCGGCTTCGTGCGCTCGGCCTCCGCGTCCGGCGTCGTTTTCCTTTTCTGCGCACGGCCTTCACCTTCCTGCTTCTTGACCTTCTTCTTTACGACGATGGCGAACCGCGGCTTTGCAACAGCGTCCTGTTCGGCCAGTGTGAGCGTCACGTGGCTCATCTTTTTCTGGATAGCGGATGCGACGCCGCGTGCGCGCGGAAGCGACCGGCGGAGCATCGGCCCCTGGTCCACCATGATACGCGTAACGACGAGCTTCTCGGGATCCAGCTTCTTCGTGTTCTTTGCGGCGGCGACCGCGGAGCGCAAGAGCTTCAAGAGCGCCTTCGCCGGCCGGCGACGCTCGTAGATGAGCTGCGCCTCTGCTTCATTCACGGATGAGCCGCGGATCAATGCCGCGACCGCGCGCACCTTCCGGGGCGCCACGCGCAGATAGTTCAATTGTACGCTCTGTTCCTTGTTCATGGCTTATTTGCTTGCCGGAGCTGGTTTTGCCGCCGCTTTTGCCGCAGCTTCCGCTGTGGCTGCTTTCTGTTCAAGTTCCTTGGTCAGTTTGCCGCCGTGTTTCGTGAATTTCCGCGTCGGCGCGAATTCCCCGAGGCGATGCCCCACCATCTCCTCGCTCACCTTGACCTGCACAAAGTCGCGCCCCGTGTGCACCGCGAACGTATATCCTACCATCTCCGGCGAGATCTCTGATGCACGCGCCCATGTTTTTAAGACGCCCGCTTGCTCCGGTTTCGCCTTCGCAATCTTCTTCAGGATATTCTGGTCCACATACGGACCTTTTTTTATCGAACGTGACATGTGATTATTTCTGTTTCCTGCGCTTCACGATAAGCTTGTTGGACCACTTGCGGCGATTCCGCGTCTTCCGCCCGCCCGTGACCTTGCCGGTATAGCTCTTCGGTTTCCGGGTGCCCCGTGGCTGACGACCCTCGCCGCCGCCGTACGGATGGTCAACTGGGTTCATGACGGAACCGCGCACCGTCGGCCGGATACCGAGCCAACGGGAACGGCCGGCCTTGCCAAAGTTCACAAGATTCCATTCGGGATTCGATACCTGGCCGATGGAAGCAAAACATGAGGAAAGCACCTTGCGCACCTCGCCGGAGTTCAATTTCAGGTCGGTGTATCCGTCGGCCGACGCCAGTACTTCGGCGTACGAACCCGCCGAACGCGCCAGTTTGCCGCCGCCCATCGGATGCATTTCTATATTGTGCACCTGCGTGCCCACCGGGATGTGCTGGAGCTTCATCCGGTTCCCTACCGTGAGCGGCGCGCCGTCTGCCGCCACAATGCTCGCGCCGACCGCAAGGCCGTGCGGCGCAAGAATATATCGGCGCTCGCCATCCTTATATACCACCTTCGCGATGAACGCCGTGCGATACGGATCATATTCCATCGTTTCCACCCGTGCAGGCTGGTTCAATTTCTCCTGCCGGAAATCAACGAGGCGGTAGAGCTTCCGGTTGCCGCCGCCCTGGTGGCGCGTCGTGATACGGCCCTGCGAATTCCTCCCCGAACGGGTCTTTAGGCGCTTCATGAGCTTCCGCTCCGGCCGGTCGCCCGAAAGCACGCCGTAATCGGTCGATGTCATCTGGCGGCGCGATGGAGATGTAGGAGAGTAGGATTTCATATTAGCGTCCGATGTCTATCTTCTGCCCTTCCTTGAGCGTTACGACTGCCTTCTTCACGCCGGGTCGTTTGCCCTTCACGCCACGATAGCGGCGGGTCTTCCCGGGCAAGTTCACCATATTCACCGCTGTCGCGTCCACGCGATACAGCTCCTTGACCGCCTTCTTCACTTCCCGCTTCGTCGCCGAGGGTGCGACAAGAAAAACATATTTTCCCGACTCGCTTAAGACGGTCGCTTTTTCGGCGATGTGCGGTTCCTTGATGATAAAAATGTTCGCCATGTTATTTCTTTACCGCATAATGCTGTGCGACGACCGGAATGGCGCTCTCGTCAACCAGCACGTGCTTGTGGTTCAAGACGTCATACACATTGAGCGAGCGAGCGTCCGCAACCAAGGTCTTCGGGATGTTCCGCGCCGCGCGATAGAGATTCTTTTCTTCCGTTCCCGGCACAAGCAAGACGTTCAGCTGTTTTGTGCGCGCCGATGCTCCTACGAGTGTTGCGAGCGGTTTCGCCACGGCTTTCGTTTTCGGCTCGGATGCGGTGAGATTTTGCACGATGCGCAGCTCGCCCTCGTGGAGTTTCCGGGACAGCAGCGAAAAGAGCGCGGCGCGGCGCATCTTTGTGTTTACTTTTTGACTATAATCGCGTTCCTTGAGCGGTCCGTGTGCTTTCCCTCCGCCGACCCAGATCGGCGAGCGGGTGGAGCCGTGCCGCGCGCGGCCGGTCCCCTTCTGGCGCCATGGCTTCCTGCCGCCGCCGCGCACTTCTGCGCGCGTTTTCGCGTGCGCCCACGGGCGGCGCTTATTCGCGAGGAACGCGGTGACCATCTGCTTCACGAGCTCCGGCTTCCACGGCGCGCCGAACACGGCCTCGGGAAGTTCCACCGTGCCCACTTTCTCGTTCTGCATGTTGTAGAGATCTGCTTTCATCGTCTTACTTGCTGATTTCCACAAGACTTGTGCGAAAACCGGGAATAGCGCCGCGGAGCATCAGAAGATTCTTCTCGGTGTCAACGGCGACCACTTTCAAATTCTGTATCGTTACGCGCTCGGTACCCATGTGGCCGGCCATCCGGCGGCCCGGCACGACGCGCTGCGGCGACGTATTCCCAATGGAGCCTGGCGCTCGGAAACGATTCTTCTGGCCGTGCGTTTTCGGCCCGCCGCCGAAGCCATGCCGCTTCACCGTTCCCTGAAAACCGCGGCCTTTCGTGAGGCCAGCAACCTTCACGATATCGCCTTCCGCAAAGAGGCCGACGCCGACCGTGTCTCCTTTCTTCACATCGCCCATATCGCGCGCCTCCCGCTTTGTCCGGCCGAGCTGTAATTGGACCGCGTCGTAGCCGTCCTTTGCTTTCGTTCGCACGAGCGAGACGGTGTTCGGCGGAACGGAAATCACGGTGACCGGGATCACCGTTTCTTCCTTCCAGATCTGCGTCATATTCAGCTTTTTGCCGAGTATCATCATATCTCCATAAAAAAACCGCCCAAGCACAGCCGGGCGATCCGCTGTCCTTGTGAACCCCCTATTTGTCTCCAGAAAGTGGGGCCATTAAAGAGACCACGCTATTGTAGGGCAAAGGCCTATTCGTGTCAAACGCGACCGGCGGGCGACGTTTTTTATTGACAGGGTCCGTCGGGGAAAGTATTTTACTCCCAGCGCTTTGCGTTCGTGGGGAACGCGGGGAGGTTACCGATGGCGAACCTGGAGTTGACTCGCGTGACGGGAACCGTTTCCGACAGAAGGCACTACGGCAGCAACGGGGTCCTCAAGATCCTCATGGCCTGGCTCTTCGAGAACGGCGACGGCACTTTGGACATTCGGGCCCGCAAGAAGACGCGCAATGGACGACCACCGCGACAACGAGGAGTCCTCGTTCGCCTCACGAAGCTCAAGAAGAGGAAGGGCGTCATCGCCGCGACCGTGCGCATCACGCGCTCACGCTGACGACCGCCCGACCAAGCACCCCGCCGATTCGCTCACGCGACCCGGCGGGCGACGTTTTTGAGGAGTAATCCCGAACCCGCCCGAATGACTCATGTCGGCCGGGCAAGCATACGAATTGCGACAAATATACGAATGTCCCCAAAAGAAAAACCGCCTCGTCGGCGGTTTTTCTTTTGGGTTACACGATCTTTATCTCAACATCCACCCCTGCCGGAAGATTCAGATTCGAAAGCGATTCGATGATCTTCGGGTTCGGATTCAGGATGTCGATAAGCCGCTTATGGACGCGAAGCTCGAACTGCTCGCGCGCGTCCTTGTGGACGAAGGTCGAACGATTCACCGTGTAGCGCTTTATCTCGCTCGGAAGCGGGATGGGGCCCACGAGCTTCGCATCGCTCCGCTCCGCCGTCTCGATGATCTGGCGGGCGGAACTGTCGATCAACTTGTGGTCGTACGCTTTGATACGCAAGCGTATCTTCTGCGGCAAATCGTCCTTCTTCTTCGTGGCCATGACCGGATTACTTCAAGATCTTCGTCACGACACCGGCGCCGACGGTCTTACCACCTTCGCGGATGGCGAACCGCATTTTCTCTTCCATGGCAACCGGAGCGATGAGCTTCGCCGTGAGCTTCACGGTGTCGCCCGGCATGACCATCTCGGTGCCTTCCGGCAGAACCACTTCGCCTGTCACATCCGTCGTACGGATATAGAACTGCGGCTTGTAGCCCTTGAAGAACGGGGTGTGCCGTCCGCCTTCTTCTTTGGAAAGCACATACACCTCACACTCAAAGTCCGTGTGCGGGGTGATACTCCCCGGCTTTGCGACCACCTGGCCGCGTTCCACATCTTCTTTCTTCAAGCCGCGGAGGAGGATACCGACATTGTCGCCGGCCAAGCCCTCATCAAGCAGCTTGTTGAACATTTCAATGCCCGTGACGACCGTCTTTTGCGTCGGCTTCAAACCGACGATTTCAATTTCTTCGTTTACCTTCACCTTGCCGCGCTCCGCGCGTCCCGTGACGACGGTGCCGCGACCTTCAATAGAGAAGATGTCCTCGATCGGCATGAGGAACGGCTTGTCCAATTCGCGGACCGGATCCGGAACGAACTCGTCCAACGCTTTCACGAGGTCAACGATGCACTTCGCATCCTCGTGTTCTGCCGTCGGCGCGTTTAAGGCCTTCAAAGCCGAGCCGCGGATGACCGGCACCTTGTCGCCGGGGAATTCATACTTCGTGAGCAACTCGCGCACCTCGGATTCCACGAGGTCGATGAGCTCTTTGTCGTCCACCTGATCGCACTTGTTGAGGAACACGACCAATGCCGGCACGCCGACCTGGCGAGCGAGGAGCACGTGCTCCCGCGTCTGCGGCATCGGACCGTCCGTTGCGGCAACCACGAGGATCGCGCCGTCCATCTGGGCGGCACCCGTGATCATGTTCTTGATGTAGTCCGCGTGGCCCGGCGCATCGATATGCGCATAGTGCCGCTTTTCGGACTCGTACTCCGAGTGGTGAAGGGCGATCGTGATACCACGCGCTTTTTCTTCCGGCGCGTTGTCGATCTGATCAACGCCTTCCGCTTTCTTCGCGAGACCTTTCTTAAAGAGGACGTTCGTGATGGCCGCGGTCAAGGTGGTCTTGCCGTGGTCAACGTGACCGATAGTGCCCACATTCACGTGGGGCTTGGACCGATTGAATTTTTCTTTTTCCGCCATGTTGTTATTTTTGTTTAGCTATTAGCTTCTGGGTTTGTAGCTTTTGTGGACCACTTAGCGCAAAAGCTAAGAGCTAAAACCCGATGCGACCTTATGATTTATTTATGAGCACGAGAACGACCGGCTTCTCGGCCGGCAACTGTGGATTATAGATGGAAGAGCTCTCCCCTGTCAATACGACTATTTCCTCTTTCCCTCGACGATCTCCGCTTCAATGTTTTTCGGCGCAACTTCATACGCAAAGAATTCCATCGTGAACGAGCCGCGGCCCTGTGACATGGAGCGGATATCTGTCGCGTAGCCGAACATTTCGGAGAGCGGTACTTTCGCATCAATAACTTTCACCGAGCCGCGGTCCCCCATCGCCTCAATTCTCCCACGACGTGCGTTCAGGTCTCCCGTCGCTTCGCCCATGAAATTGTCCGGCACCAGGACCTGCACGCTCATCACCGGTTCCAAAATGACGGGCTTCGCGCGCTTCGCGGCCTCCTGGAACGCCATAGAGCCGGCTATCTTGAACGCGGCCTCTGACGAGTCCACTTCGTGGAACGAACCGTCGTAGAGGGTCACTTCCACGTCCACCATCGGATAGTGCGCCACAACGCCCTTGTCCATTGCCTCCTTCACGCCTTTTTCGGTCGGCGCGATGAACTCTTTGGGGATAGCGCCTCCTTTTATCTCATCCAAGAATTCAAACCCAGTGCCGCGCTCGCGAGGTGCAACGCGCAATCGCACATGGCCATACTGGCCGCGTCCGCCGGACTGTTTGATGTACTTCCCTTCGGCTTCAGCTTCAGCAGTGATGGTTTCCTTATACGCCACCTGCGGGCGGCCGACGTTCGCTTCAACATTGAACTCCCGCTTCATGCGGTCCACGATAATTTCCAAGTGCAACTCGCCCATGCCCTGAATGATGGTCTCGCCCGTCTCTTCGTCTCCCTTCACGCGGAAGGTCGGGTCTTCGTCCGCAAGACGATGCAACGCAACGCCCATCTTCTCCTGGTCGGCCTTCGTCTTCGGCTCAATGCGGATACCAATGACCGGCTCGGGGAAGACGATCTTTTCCAAAATGACCGGTGTCTCCGGCGCAGTGAGCGTGTCCCCTGTCGTCGTATTCTTCAAACCCACGAGCGCGGCGATCTCGCCGGCGTAGACCTCGTCCACCTCTTCGCGCTGGTTCGCGTGCATCCGCAGGACGCGCCCGATGCGCTCCTGTTCGTTCTTTGAGGCGTTCAAAATATATGAACCCTTCTTCAATACGCCGGAGTAGACACGGAAGAATGTGAGCGTTCCCACGAACGGGTCCGTCGCGATCTTGAACGCGAGTGCCGTGAATGGCTCGCTGTCCGATGCCGTGCGATGCGCATCAGCGCCCGTCTTCGGGTCTGTGGCCTTCACCGGCGGCAGGTCCGTCGGCGCGGGCAGATAATCTATCACCGCATCCAGCACCAGCTGCACCCCTTTGTTCTTCAGCGCGGAACCTGTCATAACAGGAACCAACTTGTTTGCGATGACGGCTTTGCGAAGCGCGGCTTTCAGTTCGGCAAGCGGGATATCCTGGCCTTCCAGATATTTATGCATCACGGCATCGTCCGTGTCGGCGATCCTTTCAATAAGGTCATGCCGGAACTTCTTTACCTCGTCCTTCATCGCATCCGGAATGGGGATTTCCGTTATCTTCTCGCCATGCTCGCCCTGGAATTCGTACGCCTTCTCGGTGAGTAGATCGATGATGCCCGTGAAATTCGCCTCGGCGCCGATGGGAAGCTGGATCGGAACAGCATGCTTCGTGAGCCGTTCGTGAATTGAGGCAAGGGACTTGTGGAAGTTGCCGCCGGTGCGGTCCAGTTTGTTGATGAAGCAGATGCGCGGCACCATATATTCGTCTGCATAGTGCCAGTTCGTCTCGGATTGCGGCTCAACGCCGGCAACGCCATCAAAAACGACGACCGCGCCGTCCAGAACGCGGAGCGACCGCTTCACCTCAACGGTGAAATCGATGTGCCCTGGTGTGTCGATGAGGTTGATGCGATGTTCGCGCGCCTTCGCGCCTTTGTCGTAGGTCGGTATCCAGAACGCCGTCGTCGCGGCGGAGGTGATGGTGATGCCGCGCTCACGCTCTTGCTCCATCCAGTCCATCACCGTGTCCCCCGTGTGCACTTCGCCGATCTTGTGCGAAACGCCGGTATAGAAGAGCACCCGTTCGGAAACGGTCGTTTTTCCCGCATCAATGTGCGCGATGATACCGATGTTGCGAATTTTTTCTATCGGATAAAGCCGAGCCATATCCTTATCTCACGAAGTGCGCGAACGCCCGGTTCGCTTCTGCCATACGATGCGTGTCCTGCTTCTTCTTGATGGCCGCGCCTTCGTTCTTTGCGGCGGCAATGAGCTCGTCGGCAAGTTTGATCGCCATCGGTTTTCCCTTCTTGGAACGCGCGGCGCCGATGATCCAGCGAAGTCCGAGCACGAACCGGCGTTCCGGACGCACTTCGCGCGGCACCTGATAGTTCGCGCCGCCAACGCGCTTGGAAGCGACTTCAAGAAGCGGCGACGCGTTCGCCATCGCTTTTTCAAATACCTCCATCGGTTCCTGTTTTGTTTCTGCTTTCACGCGAGCGAACGCATCCGCGACCACGCGCTGCGCAACACTCTTTTTCCCGTCACGCATGATGTAGTTCACGAGGCGCGATACATCAACGCGGCCGTAGACATCGTCCGGTTTGTAGTATTTTTTGAAAACTTGTTTCTTGCGCATGTGTCAGGTGTCAGGTGTCAGGTGTCAAGTATTCTTCATGATACTTAATACCTGATACGTGATACTATTTTGTTTTGGCGCGCTTCGCGCCGTATTTGGACCGCTGCTGCTTCCGCCCTTCCACGCCGGTCGTGTCCAGAACGCCGCGCACGACGTGATAGCGAACGCCCGGCAAATCCTTCACGCGGCCGCCGCGGATCACGACGAGCGAGTGTTCCTGCAAATTGTGGCCCTCGCCGGGAATGTAGGCGGTGACCTCCATGCCGTTCGTGAGCCGCACACGGCACACCTTGCGGAGCGCGGAGTTCGGCTTCTTCGGCGTTGTCGTGAAGACCTTCAGGCATACGCCGCGCTTAAAGGGCGATGACGAGTCCACTGGGCGATTCTTCAGCGTGTTGAAATAGTATGACAAAGCCGGCGATTTTGATTTCGCCTTGATGGACTTTCGTCCGTGCTTGATGAGTTGCCGTACGGTAGGCATAAAAAATGCACCACCCCTAAGGGAGGGCGAGGAAATAATAGGTCATTCAAGCCCTGTTCGTCAATACTGCGCCCGTATCTCCCGCAATACTCCCCCGGTGAAGTTGAAGACCTGGAC
>CAZMPQ010000001.1:0-86882 GCA_964568535.1 uncultured Candidatus Saccharibacteria bacterium | reverse complement strand
TACGAATGTGCCGCACACCATTCTACGGATTTTCTCCGATGAGTCAACTGCATTCCGCCGCTTGGTATATAATGTACCCATCATGCCTCGCGGCGCGTTCATCCGTTCTATAGACGCAGATGACCTGATGGAGAACTTCCTGGTCGCCGCCGTGGCGACCGTGCTTACGATCCGCGCGTATCTCTATGCAATGGACTACCCGGCGCTTGGGGACTCCGTCGGGCTCCATTTCGCTCACGTTCTCTGGGGCGGGCTTTTGATGTTCGTCGCGCTCGCTTCGAGTATGGCGTTCCTAGACCGCTCGTCCCGCCGCCTCTCAGCGGCCATCGGCGGCATTGGGTTCGGCGCATTCATCGACGAGTTGGGGAAGTTCGTGACCAAGGACAACGATTACTTCTTTGAGCCGACCATTGCCATTCTCTACATTGTTTTCATTCTCGTGTTCTTTCTCATTCGCATCCTCGGCCGCGAAGAACTGCGGTCGGAGGAGTACGTAGCGAACGCGTTCGAGCTGGCGAAAGAAGCCGTCGTCCGCCGGATGGATACGGGCGAGCGGGACGAAGCGCTCGCGCTGCTTAAAAAGTCCCGGTCGTCGGACCCGGCTGCGAAAGCGCTGATGGACGCGCTTGCAAACGTTGAGGTGCGTGAGCGGCGCGACGGATGGTATGGCCGCCTGCGGAAGGGCGCCCGAGCGGCATACGAGCACCTCGTGCAAAACCGGCTCTATGAAACGGGGCTTGTGTCGCTTGTGGCGCTTGCGGCACTTCTCCAGCTCATCACGATACCGAAGGTCATCCACGGCGCCGGCGCGACGCTTTTCTGGCTTGTCGCGCTGCTTGCCGCGGCATTCCGTGCATTGGACGGCCGCCGCGCCGGGAGGCGGAAGGAGTCATGGGCGTTCATCGCGTTCGTTGCGCTCTTCGCGGTGATGCTTGTGCGCGCTGCGGGGAACATTCCCGCGCCCGACCTTGCGCTCCGCGAATGGGGCGAGGTTGGCGCGTCCGTGCTCTCGGCGCTCTGTGTCATCGCAGGCGTGTTGCGTCTGCGGAGGTCCCGGAGCGAAGCATACGTGTGGTTCAAGCGCGCGGTCCTCGTGAGCATCTTTCTTACGCAGTTCTTCCTCTTCTACCGCGTCCAGCTCATCGCGCTCCCGCACCTTGTGTTCAACGTGCTCGCGTTCACGTTCTTCCAATATGCGATACGCGCGGAAGCGGGCGTGCGGCGCGATGCGGAACAAGCGGCATGACCTACGGCCTGACGAATAGAGAACTCGCTGCGCTCCGCCGATTGAGCACGCCGCCGAAGGTCCAGGATTTTTTAAACGAACTCCCCGCGAACTTTGAGCTTCGCGGCGAGACGTATCGCTCGCCCCGCCGCGTGCTCCGCGACCGGACCGCACACTGTTTTGAAGGCGCGCTCCTTGCCGCCGCCGCGTTCCTCGTGAACGGGGAGAAACCGCTCCTATTGGATCTCCGCACGGATGCGAAGATTCCCGACGGCGACCATGTGGTAGCGCTCTTTAGGCGGCGCGGGCTTTGGGGCGCCGTGTCCAAGACGAATCATGCTTGGCTGCGCTATCGCGAGCCCATCTATCGGACGGTCCGCGAGCTCGCACTGTCTTATTTTCACGATTACATCTGGGATGACGGCAGGAAATCTTTGCGGGAATATTCTCGTCCAGTGGATCTTCGCCCGCTCATAAGGCGCGGGTGGCTCACGGACGAACGCGAACTGCACTGGCTCGTCCGCGCTGTGGACCGCGCACCGCACGAACGTATCGCGCCTCAGGCGGCTGTGAAGGAGTATCGCCGTGCGGAGCCCATAGAGCTCGCCATTGGCGAGCTGGAAGAATGGTCAAAATCAGGCAAAAAGCTATACTGACCGCATGATAAAAATAGCGGGAAACGACATTACGCGTGGTGGGCAAAAGCTTGGATACCTCCGCGAAAACGATGTCTACGACGCGCACGGAAAGAAGCTGGGATATTACCAAGAGAACGATATCTACGATGCGAGCGGGCGAAAGCTCGGCTACTTGGAGGGAAACTACCTGAAAGATGCTTCCGGCGACAACGTCGATTCGCTCACGGAAGTCCGCCGCGACATCCAGGGCGGGACCATCTCCGACTTGGAACGCGCCGCGATACGGCTTTTAGTTGGGGATTAGTTCTCGAGGAACCGGAAAACGCCGATTTCATAGGGTAAAATCCCGGAAAAAGTTATCCACAACTGGGGGATTTGTCACGTTACGCCTCTTTGCTATCCTTAGGTCAGGTCCTTCCAACTAGATTACGTTCGGCCTACGTTGCCGAACACACCATGGGAACAAGAGGACCACACCGCTCTTATCTCTTTCACTTTCACCTTTGACCGTACCAACTGGTACACCCTGACCCTCTTCTTCCCGCGATCTCACTCCGCAGCCATAGGCTCCGGAGTGATTTCAATTTTATGTACCATGGGGAAATATGTTGTGCGCTGCGTAATGTGTCCACAGATTGTTGTGTACATGTGGATAACTACGATTGTTTTTGTGGAAAACATGTTACACTCAACGCATCTCGCGGGAGCAGAGATTGAAAAAGGTTCTCGCTATGCATAGAATCGCTTGGGCAACGTTCCCCGCGCACTCCCTGCGGCGGCATCGGCTTTCCCCGGTGCTGTTTTTTGTTCTACAATCGTCTTGTGATAGAGTTCCGCGGCTTACAAAAGCGATACGGGAAGAAAGAGGTCGTCCGAGGGCTTGATCTGAAGGTTCCCTCGGGCACGATATTCGGATTTTTGGGCCCGAACGGCGCCGGGAAGACCACGACGATGAAGATGGCCGTGGGTATTTTGCGCCAAACGGCCGGCGACATCCGCATCGGGGAACTTGCAGCATCCCATGAGCACGTCCGCGAACGCGTTGGCTTCATGCCGGAGGCACCGTATTTCTATGAGCGGCTTACGGGGATGGAATTCATGCGGTTCTGCGGGTCGCTCTTCGCGAAGCGTCCGTCGGACGAGCACAGTGAGCGATTGCTGAAGCTCGCGGGCATCGCGCACGCGAAGGACCGCCCCATCGCAACATATTCAAAAGGCATGAAACAGCGGCTTGGGTTCGCGCAGGCGCTCGTGAACGACCCCGACTATCTTTTTTTGGACGAGCCGCTCGACGGCCTCGACCCTATCGGCCGGAAGGAAGTGCGCGACATGATACGCGAGCTCGGCACGCCGCGGCGCACCATCTTCTTCAATTCGCATATTTTGGCGGATGTGGAAGCCATCTGCGACCGCATCGGCATTCTGCATGAGGGCAAGCTGCTCTACGAAGGTCCCGTCCGCGAGTTCTGCGCTGGAAAACCGCTTGAAGACCGCTTCGTGGAACTTATCGAACGCCAACCAAAAAAAATATGAGGAGAGCCCTTGCCATAGCTTTGAATACGTTCCGCGAGGCCATCCGCGACCGCGTGCTTGCGGGCATTCTCGGCTTCGCGGTGCTCTACATCCTCGTCGTCATCTTTCTCGGTGCGTTGTCGCTCGGTGACCTCGTGATGATACGGAGCTTCGGACTCGCGGGCGTCTACGTGTTCGGCCTTATCGCTACCATTTTTCTCGGCTCGTCCATTCTCCATAAGGAGATAGAGCGCCGGACGCTCTATTTCGTGCTTGCAAAACCCGTCACGCGCGGCGAAGTGGTGGTTGGGAAATTTCTCGGGCTCTTTGCGGCAGTTGCGCTCTCGGTCGGCATCATGGCGGCCATCTACCTCGCGGTCGTGGCGTACGAAGGCGGCGGACTGGACCTCTGGGGACTTCTCGCTATTGGGTTCGAGGTCATGGAACTCGGGCTTTTTGTCGCGCTCCTGATGATGCTTTCGGCAGTCGCTTCGCCGATGACCTCAACGGTCTGCGCAATTCTGGTGCTCGTTACCGGCCACCTCCTCGGCGCGGCGCTGGCGCAGGCGAAGATGGTGAGCGGCGCGGCATATACGGTCGTGCAGGTGCTCTATCTTGTCCTGCCGAACCTGGAAAAGTTCAATATTCGCGATCTCGTGGTGCACCAGGTCGCGCTCACGCCCGTCGTGGTGGTCGCCACGGTGGCATATGGCGGCGTCTACATCGCCGCACTCCTCTATGTCGGCTGGCTTCTTTTCCGGCGGCGCGAGCTTTGAGCGGCCGCTCACATTTCGTTTGTTCGCCTCGCTCGGCGGCGTTCTTTTTCTCACCGCAGTTATCGGAGCACAAACATTCTACGACCGCGCACGGGTAGAAGCTGCCATTCCGCCCGAGGCAATCTCGGTGCTCTTGGTCCGCGCGGGAAATCTCGGTCTGGATACCGCGACGGCGTCTTTCCTTTGGCTCCAGAATATCTCGGAAATACCCGGATTCTCCGGCGGGCAAGCGCGGTTCTTCGGAAATCTCCGGCTCATCAATGAGCTGGACCCGAAGTTCAGCTTCCCGTACGCCTACACGGTCATTGCGCTTCCGCTCGCGCGCCAGTACGCGCCGCGGATAGACAAGGCGATAGAGATCGGCCGCATCGGCACGACGCAGGCAGACCCGGATTGGCGCATTCCGTTCTATACCGCCTCGCTGTACCAACTGGACAAGGGGAACTACGAACAAGCCGTGAAGTTCTACGACATTACCGGCAAAACGCCTGATGTGCCGGCCGGCGTGCAGAAGTTCGCCGCGAATTTCGGCACATCAGCGCAGCTCCGGGCGCGGACGCGCATCATTTGGGAGGCCATCGCACGGGCGGCGGGGGATGAAAAGACCCGCGCGCGTGCGCGGAGCTATGTGGAGCGGCTGGACCTCTTTGACGCCATAGAAGCCGCCGCGGCCGCCTACCGTTCACGGTTCGGCTCCTACCCGCCGGACCTCTATGTGCTCGCCGGCGCCGGCTATTTCCGCGAGGTGCCGAAGGACCCCCTAGGGCTTCCCATCTATCTGAACGTTCGGGGCGAAGTGACGCTTAATAAGCCGGTACGGTAGGGGAATCCCGCTGGTTCTCGGCTACTGCCCGGCTTTTGCCTGGTAGGCAGACAAAGTGTCAGCGAGGGAGGCAAGGCCGATTTGAAGCTGATTTTTCAAGGCTTGCGGGACCTCGGCGAGCTGGGTTATCGCCCCTGATTCTGGGGTGGATGAACCGTTCAGGACGCGCGCGAACTCGCTTCGCGATCCTTCAGAGAACACGTACATGCCGTACACAAAAGCCGCCATCAAGGTGGCCCAGATGATGAGGGTCACATAACCGGATATTGGCATTTGGCGAATTTCGCGCATGGGTCTCTTTATTTTCTACAACGTAAAAAGATATAAATCGTTACGGATTTTTGTCCACCAGCCCGCCGTGGCGGGCTGGTGGGGATGTGCCCGGTCGGATATGCACACCCGCCGGTGCCGTTGGAGAGTAAAATAAGAGCCAGTAGGGCGCGCCGGACGAGTAGGGGCTGGTCGCGCCAAGCCGTAAAACTCAACATGGAGGGAAAAGGATGGACAGTGGAACCGTGGCCTTGAACCCCAACGCCGTTGACCCGCGTGAGTGGCAGTGCAGATACCGTCGCGACTTGGACGGCGCCTTCGGCAAGCACACGCTGAAGCGCGCGCTCGATGTGCTCACCTGTCTCACGAGGGTCGCTGACGGGGAAAAGGAGTGCCCCAAGAGCTTGTTGGGACTCTTTAAGCTGAGGGGTCCCCAAGGCGACCACTACCGCAACATGTTCGGCCAAGCGTTCTTCTCGCAGGCCCGCGACTTCGTCCGAGGTCTCCGGAACCGGCTCCGTGAGTTGGAGCAGGGCGTGCGCGGCACGATACAGCGCTACGCGAACCGCCAGCGTCCGTTCTGGAAGTTCGTTCCCACGCTGCGGTGCCGTCGCGCATTCCATCCGGCCTAAGGCTCGCCCGGTGCCAACGCGGAGCTTTGGTGCCGGGCCTCCGTTCGTATCGTCCCTGGGAGGGTCGCCGTCGCGACCCTCCCAAAGCATTTTAAAAAGACTCACGGCGGTCGCTTGGGGCGACCGCCGGTAAGTTCGTGGCGCACGTTGGCGCCACATCGTTGGTCAGGCTGCTGGCGGTGGTGGCGGGCAGGCCTCTTGGCTGAAGCTTCGGACTGCGTCGTTTTCATCCGCGCAGATCTTGAAGGGCCAGCGAAGATGGATGGTGTCGAGGAGCTCCCCGATCTTTTTTGTGATATGAAGGAGCACCAACTTATCACCGCCTCTTTGGGCTAAGCTATTGCTTGCCCTCCACATCTCGCCGAGTCCAGCCGAGTCCACGTAGGGAACGTCGGCCAAGTTCAGGACGATCTTCGTCTTGCCAGAATCCGCGAGCTGCGTGACCGCCTCTCGCAGCGCATCGTCGCCCTCGCCAACGAGGATCTTCCCGTGCAAGTCCAGGATGACGACGTCGCCGATCTGCCGCTCCACTATCTTCATCAGGCACCTCCAGACGCCGGCTTATTGAAGCTTGCAATGGCCTCGTTCTCGTCCTCGTAGGCCTGCTCGAGCACCATGAGAAGATGTCCCGTGGTGAGCAGCTTCACGACCCGCTCTGACAGGTGCAGGAGCTTGAGCTGCGCACCGGCATCCTGCGCGAGCGTAAAGCACCGAACTATTGCGCCGATGCCGGCCGAATCCACGCGAAGGACCTCTGCTAGGTCCAGGATGATGTTGTGCTCGCCGTCCGCGATGAGCTTGGCGATGGCCTCGCCGATGCCCTTGCCGTTCTCGCCCACGAACGCTTCTTGAACGGTGACGATAGGAACGCCGCGGTTCCAGCGCGTGATTATCTTCATGTGTCGCCTCCAGCAACAAGTTGCTGGCGGTAGGATAGGAAGGAGGCGAGAGGGTGTCAACTATTGCGGAAGCGTAAGTGATTTCCAAAGATACCGCGCTGCGGCAGTGCGATGCGGCCGCCAATTCTCGGCGAGTTTCAACATCTGCTTCGCCGTCGGCTCTTTTTTAAAACCATAGAGCTTGCGGATGGCGTTTTTGAGTCCCTGGTCGCCGGTTGAAAATACGTCGGGGCGATTGAGCGAGAACATCAAGAACATCTCCGCCGTCCATCGCCCGATGCCGTGCACGGCCGTGAGATGCGCGATTATCTCTTCGTCCGTCCACGTCGGGAATTTATGAAAATCCAGGCGTTTATTATGAACGTGTCGCGCGAGGTCTTTCAGAAATGAGACCTTCGCCCACGAAAGGCCGGACGAGCGGAGTTTTTTCGCCGGAGCTTTGAGCACATGTTCGGGTTTTGGAAACTTTACGCGTGGAAAAAGCGCCACGAACCGCGCCGTGATGGTATCCGCGGCTTTTCCAGAAAGCTGCTGTCCGATGATGGACTCCGCAAGCGTTTGGAAATACAGCCGTTGCGGCTGCGCCCTGTATTTCTTGAGCTTCACCCGCCGAATGACCTTGGCGAGCGTCCTATCGCGTCGGGAGAGGTAAGTTGCCGCAGTCATGTCGGATAGTATACATAAAAAGAATCAAGGCCGTGCCACGGGGGCACGGCCTGACCCAAACGACGCCGTCACACGACGGCAAGTTCTTCGCGGAGGATGAGGATCTGGTCCTCGCCGCTTGACGCCTCCAGTTCCTGCCGCAAGGCACGGAAGTAGCGGGTTGTGGCGCGCGATTTCGAAGTAAGTACGGTCATTCGCCGGTGTATGTTCGTTTCGGGGCGACGGTTGCGAAGCCCGATACCGCGTACTGGTGAGGTGTCAACGGTGACACCGCCAAAGTCACGCATGAGCAACTTGAATAAGCGCCCCTCGTCCGCTTCCGTACAAACGGGGTGATCAAATCCCTTTTTGTCGGTGAACCAGAGCGGTAGGAAAAGCGTGAAATGCCAAGCTGCACCCTCTAGTTTTCCAGACAAAGCTGCCTTAATGCGTTTATCGTTATACGGCGCAAGGGCCCTAGGGTTAAAGTCGCGGACTCTTGGCACTGCTACCGCCTCTCTTTTGTTCGCCACGAAGAATACGAAAACCGACACCCGCTTTCTCGAGATGTTCCTTGGCGCGCTGTGATACGATAAGCCGCGATTCCGAGACGCCGTAGTAGGGCTCATCCGTGTCTCTGAAGACGCGGATTGCTGAGAGCATATCCTTGTCCGAGCTGAATTCGATCACCACACTCATAGTTCATCCTCCTGTTCATGTTATCGAACAGCTAATTGGAGCGTAGTTTGCGTGCGCTTGTAAGTCAAGCGCTCTTTCGGCTGAAGTCACGAACTCGTGACATGACCCCGCTCCTTTTGTTCTCCTCCAATGACGCGGAATGTGACCCCGCTGTTCTTGAGCGCCTCAGCTGCCCGGCGGGTGATGTAGAATAGGTTCCCTGGAGCGCTGTGGTACCCCTCGTCCTCTCTCTCAAGAACACCAAGCGCCGCCACTCGCTCTTCTCTCGACTCGATTTCAATCACAACACTCATGGCTCATTCTCCTTTGAGTTGTCGAACGGCTAATTGCATCGTAGTTTGCACATTCTACGATGTCAAAGATTTCTTTCCAACAAACTCGAACTTGATTCCGGCTTCTTGTAGCGCCTTGACGGCTCGTGCCGTTACGTAGAATCGATTCCCGGGGATACAGTGGTACACCTCGCCTTCCTTGATGAAGATCTTTAGCGCAGCCAAGCGATCATCTTCGATCGGGAGCGCGATTAGGTTGAACATCTCACCCTCCTATTCAGTTGCCAAACAACTGACTGCATCGTAGTTTGCACATCTTCCGCGGTCAAGAAAAAACAGCCGCCCCGCCGGGAAGGAATCCCAGCGGGGCGCGGCATAATTTCTAGCAGGGCCTCTTCGTTCCGATGTCAATCGCCGAGGTTCATCTTCAGACCCGCTTCCGGGGGACTGATGCGATGAGCATGATGCCCCACGCGGCAACAAAGCCGTATACGAACAGGAGCATTTGCAAGTCTCCCTGCGGTGGCGGAAGGCGAACGATTGGCATGCCGTATGCTCCTGTCAAGCCGACAGTCACGAAACACGCACCGAGGAAGCGCACTACGACAACGAGTGAATTGTGCAACCGCTTGCTCATATCACCCCCCACATTCTATTGAGGCGCGTTGCTAGCGATAGTGTATGCACTACAAAGAGAGCCGTCAATTTCCCAATAGCACCAAAAGAAAAATTTCTGTCATTGCTTGCGGACCGGAGCGACGCGCGCCTCAAAGACTCCATCACCGCCGGCGTGTGGCAGTCCGGCGATATTCCGGATTGATTCGCTCCGGCGCGGCACAACATCCTTAAATACTCCAGTATTTAAGGATGTTGTTGTGTGGGCGCTTTAGCGATCAAGAGCCGTTGATATTTTTCGCCGCACATCCATACTATAGGGAGCACGGGAGGAGTCTATGAAACGGAAGACCCTGCTTTGGCTGTTTCACTGGGTGCGTCGCGCCCGGTGGTTCTGTGAGGGGATGGGCAGTGTCTACGGCATCCCGTACGCCAAGGACTAGCGTCCCGCCTCGGAGAAGCAGTTCATCACGAAGGCCATCGCAACGCGCGATGGCCCTTCAGGCTTTATAGTCCCGTCATCCGCGCGCCGAGAGAGTTGCGCATGATAAAGTAACCATATGCAAAAGAATATCCTCATCACGGGTGAGCCACGGAGCGGGAAATCCACCCTTTTAGAGAAGGTTATCTCCGACATCCCGAAGAAAGTCGGCTTTATCACAAAGGAAATCTTGATAAACGGCGAGCGAACGGGTTTTGAGATACTGACCCATTTCGGCACCACGGCCGTGTTTGCTGATGTGAACCGCCCGATGCCGCACAAGTTCTCAAAATATTTTGTGAACGTGGGCGCGCTGGACGCCGTAATCTCCAAAGTAGAAAAGTTCAGCGACGGAGACGTGCTGTACATAGATGAAATTGCGCCGATGGAGCTTTTTTCCGACAAGTTCAAACAACTAGTCCTACGGTATATGAACGCAAAGAACGTTTGCCTCGCGACAATTAAACAGGACTACGAAGACGATTTTATCCAGAGCATCAAAAAGCGAGACGATATAATGCTCATTCAAATAACGCAGGAGAACCGCGAGGAGAAGGAGGCGTACATCCGAGGGCTCGTGGAAGAGTTGGTCTGATATTTCCGCCGCGCTTCGCGCGGGACGCTATGGCATGAAGATGGGGGGATCGAACGTCGCTCAAGCACAATGAAGCTCCGACGCTTCGGTCGGAGCACCTGAAAATCTAAACCCCGCCAACGGCGGGGTAAGATTTTCTAGGTGGAGATGGCGCGAATCGAACGCGCGTCTAGAGGAATCACAGAAAACCATCTACGAGCGTGTTCCGGTTATGAACCGAACGAAAGTGGTCCTGAGTTTCGCCATCCGTCTTAGGACCATATGCCGATGGCTAGTTCCCTAATATATCACCGGTACTATCCTAAGGAACCCAAGATAGCCGATGCCAGTTACGCGTAAGCGAAAGCTGGAGCCGCCTGTTTATTGGCAGTTATAGGTTTGTGCGGGTTTTAGGAGGCCGCGCTCCGCTCGCCAGTTTTCCGATCCGCCTCTATCGAAGCCGATCATCCCCATATTTACCCTCCTAAATTTTGCCGGGCAAAACTTTGGAGGGTGAATTATCAACTGCGGTGCATATTATACTCGATTTTTCACAAAAAATCAAGGCACCAGATGCGCATGGTATCATAGTGAAATCAATGCCCGAGCCGGAGAAAAAGAAGTTGCTCATCGTGGACGACGACCAATTCCTGCGAGACATGATGGCCGCGGCCTTTGAGCAGGATGGGTTCGCCGTGACTGTTGCGGCAGATGGGCAGGAGGCGTGGGATAAGCTCGGCGCAGGATATGTACCGGACGTGGTTTTGACAGGTATTTTGATGCCGCGGATGAGCGGTTTTGACCTCGTGCGCAACATGCAGGCGGAGAAGAAGCTCGCGCCCATCCCCGTCGCCATCTTTTCGCACCGCGGACGCGACGAGGATAAAAAAACAGCTAGGGACCTGAGCGCGGACGACTTCATCATTCAAGGACTCGTGCCGCTTACCGAGATCGTGCGCCGTGTCCGAGCGCTCACGGGCGACGTCCGCTCGTACCGCATCTATCTCAAGCGTTTTCACGACGATGCAGAAGCGCTCCTGCAGACCCTCGCCGCGCAGGGAAAGGTGGACCTTACAGAACTGAAGGACGATACGTGTTTCGTAGAGCTCGCACCGCAGAAAGAGGGCGGCTTTGCAGTGAAGGTAGTGACCCAGCCAAAGACCATCCTCGGGTCGTGATATACTTGCGGAATATGACCACAAAAACCAAAACTATATTCATCACGCTCGTCGTTGCTATTCCCGCGTTCCTTCTGGCGCCTATCCTCTGGCCGATGTCTTCGGATATGGGCGACCCAACTGCGGCGCAGCTCCCATTCTTCATTATATTGTCCGTGATAGAGTCTCTTGCGTTCGGTCTCGGTATCGCTTTCATCGTTACCGTCCTGCCGAAAGTGAAAGCGCTCGCAGAGCCGCTCCGCACGCCTGCACTCCGCATATTCTGGGCGACGGCGTGGTCTGTGGCGTCGTGGTGGCCGCACGATAACTTCCACAAGATGAACGGCGAAAATCTCCAAGGCCTCCTCTATATTGAGTACGGTTTCCACGTCACGCTCATCATTGCGGCGCTTGTTATTGCGTATTCGTTGCCGAAGCTCGTGGACGGAAAACAATAGAAAAGTATCACCCAAAGCAGAACACCTCTCTCGGGAGGTGTTCTGCTTTGGGAATATTCCGCGCAAGCCGTCCGAAGTCCGTTCACTGACGCGTCCTGCCGCGGCGCTCGCTGCGAATGAATCCGAGAATGCTAACGGCGAGGGCAACGAGCGCAAGAATAGCGCCGGGCGTCCTAAATCCACCGATGGCCGCTTCAAGTTTTTTCGCGTTGCCGGTAACGTCACCAAGAGAAACTGACTCCTCTGGAAAACCGAACGCTGCCTTCGCGGCGGGGCAGCCGAACGCGCCACGCTTTTCGGTGCGCATGACATGCGTGGAGAGCATCACCTCCGTTTTATCCTCAGGAGACACGAGGTGCCCGGACGGATTGCAGGTGAACGAGAGGTCCACCGGCACGGTGTCTATCGTACCGAAGAATCGATAGGTAAGCGTGGTCTCTGTGGTCGGATAGAACTGCGCACGATATGCGCCGGGGTCGTTCCATGCGGGAGAAAGCTCGAGTGTTTTTTTTGCGTCTCCGGCGATGAGTTCCACTTTGAGCGTTCCTTCAAGGCCGGTGACCGGAGCGCTATCGCCCGAGATGGCAGTGTGGTCATGACTCCCGGGCGCCATCGTGCCGAGCTTCCTGACACGGAGGTCAACGCCCGTTTTGTCGTCCACAGTAATGGGCTCATTTAAAGAGCCCACGATAACGCTATACATCGCGTTCCCGATCATGAGCGTGTGATGCTCGTGGGCGAGCGCGGGTTGTGCGGCGAAGAGCGTGAGCGCGCCGAGGAAAACAAGAGAAGAATAGTATTTCATGATTTTTATTCTGCACTGTCGCCGCTCGGGCCGTAGATGCTCGGCACTTTACCGCCCATCGGGCGGATGTAGGTCGAAAGCTGGCCGCGGTGATGGATGAGGTCGAGGAGCAACCCCCACGCCATGCCGCCTTTCGTCGTTTCCCAATTCACTTCGGCGCCAGTCATCATCTTTGCGGAAGACGCCCAGTCGGCCTCGCTCATCCCGGAGACAATCTGCTTCGTATCGTCGAACGCCTCCTTGAATGCCATCCACGCCTCGTCTATGGTTTTATATTCCACTGGCTTCACGGTCGCAAAGTCCAGAGAACCGGTCGTAAGGAACGTCTCGAATGTGCAGGCCTCGAGCGCTGTCATGGAATCCACGATTTGTTTCGCGGTCCGCGATTTCGGATGCGGCGTGTAGTCCAGTCTGTCGGCCGGCAGCGCTTTGAACACCTTTTCAAATCGGGGACACTCGTCTTCGATGGTTTGTAAGAAAAATTCTCGGTCGGTCATTTCTTAGAATCTAGAATATGTTAGTTTGCGACCAGTTCATTGTACGCAATTTTTCTTCTCGATAACATTTTGCTCTGTGAGTAATATGGGGACGTTCCATTAGTGCAAATGGTCACGTTCGTATTCCGGCGCATGGAACTGCTTGTTCATCGTGTACATTTGGTAATCAACGAGCTCTTGGATAACGACGAAGAGAAAGCGGAACGTTATCGCGACGAACCCGATGAGCATCCACGAAAGCGCGACATGAACGAGCGGTTCTGTGTGTGCGAGAGCGGCGGAGCGAAGCGGAGGATGCCACGGCGCGAGCGGGTCAAAGAGTAGGGTCGCAGCGAGCGAGGCCCAATACGTGAAACAGAAACCGCATGTAAGTGCGCGGTTCGCAGGGGAGGGGACGCGTTCCATAATGCCGCGCTTGAGCGCAGGAAGGTCGTTGAGGAGCTTCCGCCAGATGACGGAAAAGCTGGCTACCGCTGCCGATATGAAAACAAGGTCGGTGGGCATGGTATTTGTGAGTGAATGTGGGCGGCGCGGGACGCGGGGTCCCGCGCCGCCCGGTGTGTTCAGCAGTCCGCGCGGGCGATGTCGCCGTTCTGGAGCTTGATCTGCTCCCGCCGCGAGAGTTTGAGGCCGTTCCGCCCCTTCTTCTTGGGGCCAGCCTTCACGCCGCAGCAGTTGTAGAAGCCGAGGGCGACCTGGAAGCGTTCCTCCGCGAGCTCGCGGGCGATGTCCGTGCCGCAGAGGCGGATGAGCTGCTTGCCGAGCGGCGAGTTCGGGTCTTCCGTGCGGAGCACGGTCTCGCCGGTCCGGCTCACCTGATCCGCGACGTCCTTGAGGAACGCCATCCCGAGCGGAAGGTCGCGCTCGAACGCTTCGAGGAGCGCAGCTCCGCACTCGGCTTCGGATGCCGTCGTGAGGTCCAGACCGCGCTCGCGCGCGACTGCCGTGATCGAGGGGTAAGACATAGTACGTCCTCCTCTCCTTGTGCAGTGCAATTTATTTGCACTACAGAAACGATAGGGCAGGAGAGCGGAGAGAACAATACTTGCAATATATTTGCATTTGCAATAAGGTAGATGCCATATGGAGAAGGAGAAAGATTCATTTCGGACGGCGCTTTGGGCGGCCGGATTCAGGGGGACGCCGGGACGACTCGCGATCTTACGCGTGCTGAAGAACGCGAAAGGGCCGATGTCCATCCGCGAAGTGAAGAAAGCGCTTCCCGTGCGGATAGATCAGGTGACGATTTATCGTATCCTCTACGCACTGACCGGCGCCGGTCTTTTACGCCGGGTGGATCTACAACACCGCCATGCGCATTACGAGCTAGCCGACGCCGCAGATCACCACCATCTTATCTGCACCTCGTGCGGAGCTATTGAGGATTTTTCCGGGTGCGATTTTGAGGACATCGCACGTGATGCGTTACGGAAGAGTAGGAAGTTCGCCGAGATAACGCAGCATTCGCTGGAGCTTTTTGGGCTTTGTAAAAAGTGCGCTACCTAACGGTGCGCGGCAAGGGGCTTGCGGGCCGTATGTAACGCAAAATATTCCGCGCGGAGCCAGGCGCGGGCCGCCGCTTTCGGGATGTTGTGGAACGGGTCGCCCTGCTCTAACTGCGATACATGCATCTTAAGCGCGCGAAGCTTCCGCTGGCCGTCTATCGCAATGATGGTGCTTGCCGCCTCAAGTGGGCGGTGGTGCTTCGCATACACGCCGTGTGCTCGCCGGCGAATGAGGCTTTGGATACCGTGCGTCTTTTGGAGTTCCGGCGGCATACAGAACGCGAAGTAAGGAACGCGCAATTTTTTCGCGAGCGCCTCGGCCGCTGCACCCATTGCGATATGGTCCAAGTGCCCCGAGATGCCGTCCTTGCCGAAACCAAGGATAATGTCTGGCCTCGTGCGTTTTGCGAACGCGGCGAGTTTCGCGCGGAGCACCGTGTGATGTTTGGGCTGCGATACGCCACCATCAGGCAGGTTCCCGAGCGCGAGCCGTGAAACGCAAAGGCATGCAGACACGCGTTGCAGCTCACGTTTCCGGATGCGCTTCAATTCAGCAGGGGAGCATTCTTTCCGAAGATGTGCCTTTCCGCGCTCACCGAGCGTTGCGCAGAAAACATAGTTTTTCCCGCCAGCCGCCGCATTCTTCAGCATCGTTCCCGCCGCAAGGTAACTCTCATCATCCGGATGAGCGGTAACTACAAGCAAGCGTTGGCCGAGGATGCGCATAGGATAGGGATTAGCCACTCGTCACTAGGGTTTAGTGATTGGGCGTTTTTCTAGCGCATCAAGAGCGCTATCGATAAGAGCCGTATGCTTTTCTGGTTGCGAGATGAGCTCATTATGCGAACCGGTAACGGAATAGAAACCGTCCAGCTGGTCCTTGTCCAAAACCTCATTCATCCGCTCAATGGGGAACGCCTGGTCTTCGGTCCCAGCCACGACCGATATGCCGACGCCTTTCTGTTTGAGCTCCGCGAGCATTCCCCGGATATCCGAGTTCGCGATGGCGAACACCTCGCGAAGGGTATGGAGCGGGCCCTTACTGGTTGTTTGGAGCGATGTTAAAGCGTTTAGCTTTGCACGGTCGGGGTCTTTTTCTGTGATGTCGCGCACGACCTGTCCGACGATATCTTTTGAGAAACCGACCGCGAGCCGCGCGATATCATCCTTACTGATCATGCCCGCAGGGTTCACGAGCACGATATTCCGGAACCGTTCCGGATGGAGCGACGCGGCGATGACGGTCCAGAGCGCGCCCTCGGAATGCGTGACAACATCCGCTCGCTCCACGCCTTTTGCGTCCAAGGCCTGCATGAGCGAAGCCATTTTCCGAAGTTCCGCGGCGGGGTAGCCATCCTGCGGCTCCGTGTCTACACCGTGCGGCGCGTCGGGCGATATGACACGGCGGCCAGCTTTCACGAGCTGAACAATATTCGCTTTATACGTTTCCGGCGTGACGGACCAGCCGGGCGCAAGCACGGTAGGCACCGGAGTCTTTTCTTGCCGGGGCAGAACGTCGTGCACGGCAATATCTCCGCCGGCGAGATTCAACATCTCTGGCCGGTCGAACTGCTCCTCCGGCGGGACCTTTTCCGGATCCCAACCGAGCTTTTCAAAATGCTGCATGTATCTTTCCATGGCAGTTATTCTCCGCGCTCTATCTCGCGCTGATGCGTGCGCTTTTTGAGGAGCTCGCGCTTGTCGGACTTCTTGCGCGAGCGGCCGAGGCCAAGCTGCACCTTCACGAGGTTTTTATTGGTTGTGAACGCGAGCGCGACGAGCGAAAGGCCTTTTTCCTTCAGTTTGCCGGTCAGTTCTTTTATCTCTTCCTTGCGCAAAAGCAGTCGCCGCGTGCGGGAGGGGTCATAGTCCTGCGGGACGTTGTTCTTCTGATACGGCGGGATTTGAGAATTCACCAGAAACACCTCGCCGCCCCGGATGATCGCGTACGCTCCAGCAAGCGCACCGTGGCCCGCTTTCACACTCTTCACCTCATACCCGAATAGCTCAATGCCAGCCTCGATCGTTTCAAGGATGTCGTAATCAAACCTGGCGCGCCGGTTTTCGGATAGCGGTTTCATAATGCTTATCGTAGGTCAATTCGTCATTCCTGTGAAATTGTCGAAGCCCGGGACACTTGGAGCGTCCCGGGCTTCACGGTACGGCAGGATGCCGGTATGATGAAAGAGCAGGTAAGCGAGGCGGGAAATGATCTTCTCTGGCGGGGTCGTGTTCCACCGTCGTTGAGGCGGGATTCCGGGCCCACGTGCCGCCCAGAACGGTATTCCCGATTTTACGGGGGCCGCACCTCGCTTACTATACGGTATTCAAACACACTGAAAGACACCGTCAATATTCGCATGAAAGAACGCATTGCAGAGCTGTTCCAGAAAGCGGTTCCGTCAGGGACCGTTGCGATCATTGAAATTCCGCCGCGAGCGGAGATGGGACATTATTCTACGAGCGTTGCGCTCCGGCTTGCGAAGGCGGCGGGAAAGCCGCCGATGGAAATCGCGCAAGACCTTGCGAAGAAGATAGGAGAAGCCGCCCCGCCGGGATTTTTCACGAAAGTAGAAGCCGCTCCGCCGGGATTCGTGAACTTTTGGCTGACGGATGAGACGCTTCGGGCAGAATTTACGCGGCTTGCAAAGGACGAGAAGTTCGGCGTACCGCAAGTAGGGAAGGGGAAGCGCGTGATGGTGGAATATACCGACCCAAATCCATTCAAGCAGTTTCACATCGGCCACCTCATGACGAATGTCATCGGCGAATCCATCGCGCGGCTCTATGAAGCATCGGGCGCCGAAGTTCTGCGCGCGAATTATCAGGGCGACGTTGGCCTTCATGTTGCAAAAAGCATTTGGGGGATGATGCGGCTGAGCGAAAAGATGCCGAAAACTGACGCGTCACTTGGAGAGAAAGTTGCGTTCCTCGGCGAGGCGTACGCAACGGGCGCGAAAGCATATGACGACCCGGGGACGAAAGGGGAGATGGACGGACTCAACAAGAAGATATACGACCGGAGCGATGCGAAAGTAAATGAGCTCTATGATGCCGGACGGAAATGGAGCTTGGACTACTTTGAAACGCTCTACGCGCGGCTCGGCACGAAGTTCAACCAGTATTACTTTGAAAGCGAAGCGGGGCCGGACGGGCTTGCTATCGTAAAGGCGCACCCCGATATCTTCGTGCAGAGCGAGGGCGCAACCATCTTTCGGGGCGAGGAGCACGGCCTCCACAATCGTGTCTTTGTGACCGCGCAAGGCTTGCCGACCTACGAGGCGAAAGAATTGGGCTTGAACAAGAAGAAATTCGACACGCATCATCCCGACAGTTCGCTCATCGTGACCGGAAACGAGGTGAACGACTACTTCCGCGTATTGCTGAAAGCGATGGAGCTTGTTGTGCCTGAAGTAGCGGCAAAAACGAAGCATATCGGCCACGGAATGTTGCGTCTTCCAACCGGAAAGATGTCCTCGCGCACCGGCGATGTGATTACCGCAGAATCGCTTATTGACGATGTGAAACGTGCCGTTCACGAAAAGATAAATGAACGCGAACTGACCGATGCGGAGCGCGAGGAGATACAGGAAACCGTTGCCATCGCCGCGATTCGCTATTCCATTTTGAAGCAAAGCATCGGCGGAGACATCATTTTTGATATGGAACACTCCATCGCCTTCCATGGTGACTCCGGTCCATATCTGCAATATACCTATGCGCGCATGAAGAGCATTCTCGCAAAATCACCCGCTCCAGAAGGTGATGCAAAAAATCTCGAAACAAGTGGAGAGCTTGATCTTATGCGAAAAGTTTCAGAATTTCCGGATGCCGTATCACGCGCGGCGGGGGACATTGCGCCGCATGTTATCGCGACATATCTCTACGAACTCGCCGATATCGCGAACCGCTATTATGAATCCACGCCAATTCTGAAAGACGAAAACGAAAACCGCCGCAACGCGCGGCTCCTCCTCGTCGCAACTATTGCAGACGTGCTGAAGTGGGGGCTTGGTCTTTTGGGTATCAGGGTGCTAGAGAAGATCTAGCTGAGGCGGCTAAAAACCTTTGATTTTCAAGGGATTTTGGGCTATTCTACGCGGGTATGCAAAAGAGGGCAGCTACGCGCCGTGACTTTTTGAGCGATGGATTCGACCTCCCAAAAGTGGAGGAAAAAGTACTGGAATTTTGGAAAACGAATCGGATATTCGAGAAGACGCTCGATCCGAAACGAAAAAAGATATTTGTTTTCTACGAGGGGCCGCCGTACGCGAACGGGAAGCCGGGCATTCACCACGTGCTCGCGCGCGTCGTGAAAGACATCATCCTGCGCTTTAAAACGATGCAGGGATATCGCGTGCCGCGCAAAGCTGGGTGGGACACGCACGGATTGCCCGTGGAGATTGCGGCAGAAAAGGCGCTCGGATTGAAGTCCAAAGCCGACATAGAAAAGTTCGGCGTTCAAAAGTTCAACGAAGAGGCGAAAAAAGCCGTCTGGCTCTACAAGGACGAATGGGAGCGGCTCACGGAGCGCATCGGCTACTGGCTGGACTTGAAGAACGCCTATGTCACGTACTCCGCCGACTATATTGAAAGCATCTGGTGGACGCTCTCGGAGATCGCGAAGAAGAAATTGCTCTACAAAGGCCACAAAGTCGTGCCGTGGTGCTCGCGGTGCGGAACGGCGCTTTCATCGCACGAATTGGCCCAAGGATATGCGGAAGTAGAGGACCAATCGGTCTATCTGAAGTTCAAAGTACTATCAAGGCCGCATTTTAAAACAGACGGTCCGCTCTTTATTCTGTCGTGGACGACGACGCCGTGGACGCTGCCGGGAAATGTCGCGCTTGCAGTGGGCGAAAAAGTGAAATATGCGCTCGTGCGGCCGAAGAGCGCGAAAGAAACATATGTGGTAGCGGAAGAATTGGCGCCCGCGGTGCTTGGCAAAACCGAATACGATGTTATCGGCAAAGTGAGCGGCGAAGACCTTGTTGGCCTGGAATACGAACCGCTGTTCAAAATCTTGGCACTGAAGAACGAGGCGGCATACAAGGTATATCCTGCAAGCTTCGTGACAACAACGGATGGCACGGGCGTGGTGCATACCGCTGTAATGTACGGCGAGGACGACTACCAACTTGGCGTGAAGGTGGGCTTGCCGCAACATCACACCGTAACGGAAGAGGGCATATTTAAGAAAGAAGTTCCCGGCGGGCTTGCGGGCATGTCCGCAAAGGCGAAAGAAACCGAGGATAAGATATTCGCACATCTTACAAAGAACAAGAACCTCCTGCGCATAGAGAAGTATAAGCACGAATATCCATTTTGCTGGCGATGCGGAACGCCGGTCTTGTACTACGCGCGGACGTCGTGGTTCATCGCGATGTCCAAGCTTCGGAAAGAACTGCTCGCGAACAATAAGGGCATCACGTGGGTGCCGGATCATATCAAAGAAGGCCGTTTTGGTGAGTGGCTCCGCGAAGCGAAGGACTGGAACCTGTCTCGCGAACGCTACTGGGGCGTACCGCTTCCAATTTGGGAGTGCAAGAAGTGCGATACGCGCGAAGTGATCGGAAGCTTGCACGAACTTTCCGCGCGCGGGAAGAGGGCAAAAAATGCCTATTTCGCACTTCGGCACGGAGAGGCAGAAGGAAACATCAAACACATCATTGACTCGGGCAATCAGCGATTTCACCTCTCAACGCTCGGAAAAGATCAGGTGAAGCAAGCCGCGAAGAGGCTCAAAAAGGAAAAGATAGACGTCATCATCGCATCTGACATCCTTCGAACGAAAGAAACCGCGGCCATTGTTGCAAAAGAGCTCGGCATTAAAAAAGTTCTGTTCGATAAGCGACTTCGTGAAATACAACTTGCGGAACTGTCTGGGCGGCCAGTGGGGGAGTATCAGAAAAAAATTCCCGAGCAGGAGATGCGATTCAGCGAACATGCCGTGCCACGCGCCGAGTCGCTTCGCGATGTTCGTACGCGCGCATGGGACTTCTTGCAAGGGACCGAGAAGGCGTATGCCGGGAAACGGATACTTTTGGTGAGCCATGAAGATACCATCTGGATGCTCTCGCAGATCGCGAATGGATGGACGGAGAAAGAAACAGCCGAGAAGAAATCGCTGCATAACGATGTGTTCATGCGCACCGGAGAAGTGGTCCCATTGGAGCTCAAAACTATCCCGCGGAACGATACCGGCGAAGTAGATCTCCATCGGCCGTTCGCGGACGAACTCACGCTCCCATGCAAGAAATGCAAGGGAGAGATGCGTCGTGTGCCGGAGGTCGCAGACGTATGGTACGACTCGGGTGCAATGCCATACGCACAAGAGCACTTCCCGTTCGTGAAGCGCGGGAAGCGCCCGTCAGCATTTCCTGCGGACTATATTTCTGAAGGCATCGACCAGACGCGTGGCTGGTTCTATACGCTCGTTGCAATCGCGACCGCGCTCGGATACCCCGCGCCGTTCAAGAACGTCGTCTGCCTCGGGCTTGTGAACGATAAGAACGGGCAGAAGATGAGCAAGTCCAAGGGGAATATCGTGGAGCCGTTCGCGGTCATCGAAAAATATGGCGTGGACGCCGTGCGCTGGTATCTCTATACGAATTCGCCGCTCGGCGAACCGAAAAACTTCGACGAAGTGGACATCCAAAAAACGTTCCGGCGCGTGCACCTCATCGTCTACAACTCGCTGATCTTTTGGCGGACATATGCCGCCAAGGTGTCAGGTGTCAAGTATCAGGTATCAGGAAATGTGTTGGATAGTTGGATACTAGCGCGGTTGAACGAGACGATAGCCGAAGCGACGAAACAATTAGAGCAGTACGAGATACGCGAGGCGGCACTCGCGATAGAGACGCTTGTGGACGACCTTTCGCGCTGGTTCATCCGCCGCTCGCGCCGGCGTTTGCAGAAGCCCGATTCAAAAGCCGATTACGAAGCCGCGTCCGCAATGCTTGCGCATGTATTGCGCGAGACCGCGAAACTGATGGCCCCATTCACGCCGTTCTTTGCGGAAAGCATCTATCACGGATTGGGCGAAAAGGAGTCGGTGCATCTGGATACCTGGCCCGCGTTAGACAAAAAACAAATGGATGCGAAACTGGTTGCCGCAATGGGCGAAATACGGCGCATTGCAAGCGTAGCGCTCGCGAAGCGCGCGGAACTTGGTATTAAGGTTCGTCAGCCGCTCGCATCCGTTCGTGTCAGGTATCAGGTATCAGGTGTCAAGAGCAACAAAGAACTCATCAGTATCCTGAAAGACGAGATAAACGTGAAGGAAATTGTATGGGATGATGCGACAAAGAACGACGAGGTTGTTTTCGATACAACCATTACACCGGAGCTCAAAGCCGAGGGAACGTTGCGCGACCTCGTGCGGATGGTACAGGAGTTGCGGCAGAATGCCGGGCTTCAGGCGAAGGACGCCATTGTGCTGATGGTAGAAGCGCCGAGCGTCGGCGCGATCGTTCAGGAGAACGAAAAATTCCTCAAAACCGAGGTAGGCGCAAAGACAATAGAGTATAAGAAAGGGAAGTTTACCGCCGAGATCCAGGCAAAACTGGACGGCGTTGATATCTGGCTCGGCGTGCGAAAGGTCTAGAGCGCAAGCCCGACCTTCTCCTTCACTCCTGCGATCTTCGCGTCTGCGACTTTCGCCGCTTTTGCCGAGCCGGTTGCGAGCACTTTCGCGAGCACCGTCGGTTTTTTCATGAGCGCTGCCTTTTTCGTGCGGAACGGCGCGAGATGTTTCACAACCGCCTCCGCAACTTTTTGCTTGAAGGCGCCGTATTGCTTGCCGCGGAATTCTTTGACCGCCTGCGGAACAGTTTTTCCGGTTACGCCGCAGTAGATATCAAGTAAGTTCGAGATGCCCGGCTTTTCCTTCGCATCGTACCGCACATCGCTTCCGGAGTCGGTCGTTGCACTTTTTATCTTCTTCTCTAGCTCAACGGGGGATTCATCCAGAAAAAGGCACGTCTCCGGCTGAGATTTAGACATCTTCTTTGACGGGTCTTTCAAAGACATCACACGCGGAGTCGCGGTGTGGAGTCCTTCCGGTTCAACGAACGTCTTCCCAAATTTTTTATTGAACTTTCGCGCGAGCGTGCGTGTGAGCTCAAGGTGCTGGTCCTGGTCGTTCCCGACAGGGACATACTTCGCATCGTAGAGCAAAATGTCCGCGGCCATAAGCGTCGGATAGGTGAGGAGGCCAGCGTTCACCTCATGTTGGCGCACGGACTTGTCCTTGTACTGCGTCATTCGTTCCAGTTCGCCCATCGGCGTGATGGTGTTCAAAATCCACGCCATTTCGCTATGCGCGGGGATCTGCGAGTGTTGGTAGATGAGTGATTTCTTCGGGTCCAAACCAGCCGCGAGAAAATCAGCGGTGAGTTCTAGAATACGCTTTTTCTGCTCCGTAGCGCCTGCGGGATACTCGGTGAGCGAGTGCAGGTCCGCGAGGAAGAAGTAGCAGGAATATTTCCGCGAGTTCTGCAGGTCAACGAAGTTTTTGAGCGCGCCCAAGTAGTTCCCGATATGGAGACGGCCGGAGGGCTGGATTCCTGATACAAGAATTGGTTCGGGCATCTCGCTAGTATTTTACAGGAGTTCCTGCAACATTCCGAGGAGTTCTGTGGTTACCGACCCCGGAGGGTTCTTAGTCTCGCCATATTGCTCACCGAGTTCGTGGAGTCGAGCCTTAATGCGCTCCAATGTTTCGGTTTTCGCTTTACCTTCGTCAATGGTCAGTTCTTCGTTATGTATCATAACGAAGAGCCGGTTCTCTAGCGTGAATACTACACTGCCGAAGCAGGAAAACCAGTCGTTCGGAGTTCGGGCCATTTCCGCCGTGATGCTGTCGGGTGCGTCATGTATGGTGCGGGTGAATTTCTCGCGCACTCCTTCAGGCGATTTTCCTGGCGTTTCCATGAATTAGCAGCCAGCCGAACCGGACTATATTTCTATGATAACAGGGAGAATCATCGGCCGCCGCTTGGTCTTATTGTACAGGAACGTGCCCAATTGGTCGCGGATAAGGGTCTTCAGGTAGTCCGGCTCAACTTCACGGTACGCTGGGAGCCCCGCCATGACGTTCCGTACGCGCTTTCGTATCTCGTCCAGGATCTCCTGGTTGTCCTTCATGAGGATGAACCCGCGCGAGATAATGTCGGGATTCTTCAGGAGCCGGCCGTTGTGTCGGTCCACAGTAATGATGGTGACGATCATGCCCTCCTGCGCGAGGGAACGCCGGTCGCGAATGACCACCTCCTCCACATCGCCGACGCCGAGGCCGTCTACCATCACATAGAACGCGGGAACGTTCTCGTTCGTCACGGTGAACTTATCAGGCGTGAGCTCGGCGACCTGGCCGTTGTCCATGAGAACAACGCGATCTCGGTCGATACCGACCGAACCCGCGGTCTTGATGACAGACTTCCGTTTGAAGTAGTACCCGTGGATAGGTACGACGAATTTCGGTTTCACACGCGAGAGCACGAGCGCAAGATCTTCCTTGTGACAATGTCCGGACGCGTGGATGTCCAGTAATTTAGAGTTATAGAGCTCATCCACCTGGCGAGAGATATTGTCTTGCAAGGCCTGAATGCTCCGTTCGTTTCCAGGAATGACGGACGACGAGAAAACGACGGTGTCCGAAGGTTTCAATCGCACGATGCGATGCTCGCCGTTCACGATGCGCATGAATTGTGCGTTCGGTTCACCCTGGCTCCCGGTCGTGAGGATGAGGATTTTGTCGTCCTTGTATTTCTGTGCCTCCTCAATGGGGATGAAAAGGTCCTTTTTCTCTTTGAGGTATCCGAGCTGACGGGCAATTTCCAAGTTGCTCGTCATGGAGCGGCCGATGACCGCCACCTTCCTGCCGAGACGCTGGGCCACATCCGTTATCTCAATGATGCGGTCTACGAGCGAGGCGAAGCACGTGATGATGATGCGTCCTGGCGCGGCTTTGATGAGCGCCTCCAAGTTCTCTTTCACCGTTTCTTCGGATGCGCCCCTGCCGGTGATGTCCGCGTTCGTGGAATCCATAAAGAGCGAGTGGATGCCCTTTGCCCCAAGCCGGTCAAATATCTCAAGCTGTCGGGGCTCGCCGCTCTTGTTGTAATCCAGGCGGAAGTCACCGAAGTTCACCATGTTCCCGACGGGCGTTTCAAGAGCGAATCCGTACGCTTCGGGAATGGTGTGTTCTACTTCGAAGAATTCCGCCGTGAAATGTTCGGACAGTTTCACGCGAGTGCCGCTGTCTACCGCGACGAACTTCAGCTTCGGCGCGTTCGGGAACTCTTCGTGCCGCTTTTCCACGATGGCCTTCGTGAACTTGGACGTGTAGATGATGGGATTGCCCAGCTTTTCAATGAGGTAGTGGATGGCGGCGATATGGTCGTAGTGGCCGTGCGTGAGCAAGAGCGCTTTGACGTGCTGCTTCCGCCCCTCGAGATACGCGACGTTCGGGATGATGTAGTCAATGCCCGGCGTCTCCTCTTCGGGGAATTGGATGCCGACGTCAACGACAACGATCTCGTTCTGGTATTCAAAGAACGAACAGTTGCGGCCGATCTCTTCAAGGCCGCCGAGCGGTACGAACCGCACTGCGTTTTGGTCGCGCGGGCCGGCTGGTTTTTGCTCGCCGTTCACATCCGGCGGAAGGTCGCGATAATGCTTGGTTTTCCGTATCTGGCCGAAGCTCCGCGGGCCTTCTGGGGGAGCGTGCCGGCCGCGGTCGCGGCGTGGGCCGCGGCGAGGACCGCGGTCTTGTTGATGAGGACCCGTTGGTTTTTGCGCTCCGTGCGCGCTACCGCGCTTCTGCGCTCCGGGGCGCCGGAGCGGCTGTTTTGGTTTTTGTATCATCATGTGATGAATTGTTGCGTTTCGCCTGTTCGCGATCTGGCGAGAGGGAAAACGCTCGACGTTAGATTTGATGAATGATTATTGAGAGTTTATGACTGCTCGTGGGGATGGAGGGATTTGAACGTCGCTCATTTCATTCGCTCCCTAGACACCTCTCGGTTTCTAGCGCCCCGCCATTTGGCGGGGCTGTTTTCCTCCACGGGGAAACTCCCGTTTCCCCGACCCCTTTCCCGTTCAAATCCCGAGCGACAAATTTCTCTTGTGTTGTGGTGTGTGGCAATAACGACTTTTTATTTACTGCTCGTGGGGATGGAGGGATTTGAACCCTCAAGGATTGCTCCATACGCTCCTGAAGCGTACGCGTATGCCAGTTCCGCCACATCCCCGAATTGCCGTATGAACGATACCCGATATATTCACTCCGTGCGAACCAGACCTACTTCCGCATCGCAGCTTTGAGCCCCTGCGGTCCATCGATGATCTCGGTCTCCCGAGGGTCGACTCGCCGCAATTTCGCGAGCGCGTAGGTGGTCCAGTCAGCGAACATAATAGTGTTCCAGGTCTCTTCAAGCTTGCTTTTCCCGACGAAGGGCATGAGGAGCGCCGTGACCCCTTGACGGGAGAGCAGTCGAGCGGAAACGCGGAACCGCTTCTTTACTCGTACATGGGCGTTCGGATGTTCAAGGAGAAGCGCCGCAGCAGGCGAGTTCGGCCTGGTGAACCCGACGAGCTCATTGTGGTTCATTTCGGGGATAACGTTGTTGAACGCCGGCACTTTCGCGGACTCATTGAACTTGATCTTCCAGAAATAACCCAAATAGTGGTCGGCGGTTCCGGTGTAGATAACAATGAGCTTTCGATTCAAGCGGCGGGCGAGTTCGTAGCCACGCCGTTTCCATAGCAGAGGTCGAAGGTGAGTGAATTCCGGAGGCCTCCGGGCGATGAGCCGGGCGGCGAAGAGGAGTTCACTGATGGCATAGAACATCTTACCCGATGCCTGGCGCGGTGTCAAGTCCCCGGCGGGGAATGTGATGTAAGGGATGCGGTTCGCCTTCGCGATGCGCAAGAGTTCGCCGCCGGTCGTGATGACCGCCGCGCGTGCTCCAGACCGTGCGCGTGACGTCTTTAAGAACTCGCGGAGCCCCGAAAGCGTTTCTTCGGTGTTGCCTGAGAATGAAGTGAAGATGTAGAGGGGCGAACGGTGGTGGTGCGACACGCGGGGAAGTCCATATTCTTTCCAGATGATGACCGTGTGCCGCAGGCCGAGTTCTTCCGCAACGGCGTTCACGATCTCGCCCGGCAATGCCGAGCCGCCCATGCCTGCTAAAATGACCGTGTCCGACGCGCGGCGCCTCAGGCCGTCCAAGCCGACGCTCACAAGGCCGCGGCGCGTGAGCTGTTCATTGAATCGTTCAATATGTTTGAGATATGGCTCCACGCTCATAAGTGTACCTTGAAAATCGGCGTGTGTAATCCGGGGTGGCGTCCTAGCGGAACGCGCGGGTCATGTGGAGGTACCAGTCGGCAACACGGGCGAACCGCCCGGCAGGGTCGGCGACCCGTTCGCCATTCACGCCGCGCACGTTGCGGCTCGTCACATAGAGATAATCAGGAGCGAAGAGGAAGAGCGCCGGCATATCGCGCCGGATGAGCGCTTCAAGTTCGGCGAGCAGTTCCGTACGCTTCCCATCGTTCAGCTCCCGCCGTACCTGTTCTAAAAGCGTATCGCCGCGCGAACTGTTCCAGAGCGCAAGGTTCAGTCCCGGCGAAAATCGTTCATCGGAATGCCAGAACGGATGGAGGTCGTCGGCGGGGTCCAAGAAATTGCCGAAGAGGATGGTCTGATACTGTCGATTCCTGAGCGCGGCGGCGATGTCTTGGGAATTCAGCGCCCGAACGGTCAATGCGACGCCAAGCGGTCGCCACATCTCGGCAAGCTCGTTCGCCGCTTGTACGAGGAATGGCACATCCGGTACGACGAGCTCAAAGGCAAGCCGCACGGTCTGCCCACTGATACTTTTTTCGCGGACACCGTCCGCTCCCGGATTCCAGCCGGCCGCGGCGAGCGTGATATCTGGGGCATCGGCCGGCGCCGGAGGGTCTCCTGCCGGTGCAACTTCGGTCGGTCCGAGTACCGCGCGGCCATATCCGCCAAGCGCGCCCGTTACAAGCTCGTCGCGGCGGATGGCGGATGCAAGCGCGCGCCGCACCGCAACTTCCTTCAGCGCAGGATGCTCTCCTTGGTTGATGAACACCGCATAATAGCCGGCGAGCGAGAATGGCGTCACTGTGTAGCTGCGCGAAAGTTTTGATAGGAGAGCCGGATCCAACTTGCCGAACCCGTCTATTCGCCCGCCGTTGAACGCGCGGAGGAGGTCGTCCTCTTGCGTGAAGAAACGGAAGAGGATGGTATCTATGAACGGAACATTGCCTGCATAGGTCGCATTGCGCGTGACGGAGTAGGTCTCGATGAATCCGTCCGCACGCCGTTCATAGGACATGAACGCATACGGGCCGCTGCCGATTGGCGCGAGGTTGTAATCGGACAGGCGCCAGTTCTTGCCGGGCGTGTCCGCGAAGATGTGTTTCGGCACGGGCGAAAGCATCTCCAATGTCCGGCGGAAGAACGGATACGGACCGCCAAGCGTGAGTTGTATCTCCAGTTCGGAAAGCCGCTGGCCGGCGATGCCTTGCCAACTCACGAAAAGGGGCGAAGCGGTATCCGGGTCCTGGATGGCGCCGATCGTAAAAAGCAGGTCGTCGGAGGTTATCTTTCTGCCATCCGACCAGCGCACGTTCTCCTTGAGCCGCACGTTCCACACGCGTCCGGTCTCGTCCGGGGCCATTTTTTCGACGAGGACGGGAAGGTTCGCAAAAAGTAGCCGCGCGAGCGCTTTGTCGGCAGGATTCTCGGCAAGAATGGGATTCACATACGTCGGCTGGCCGACGACGCCTTCCGTGAACGTGCCGCCGCGAGCGGGAACGGGGAGCGTGAGCGCCTGAAAGGTGAAGATGCCGAGCGCTGCCGCCGAAGCGCCAGCAGCCACAAGGGCGGCGATGAAAATATTGCGCTCTGCGCGCGTGAGGACGGCGATGATGCGTTTGACGATCATCACGTTGACCGGAAAGTTCAGATCACGAGTTGCAGGACCGCGAGCGCGACAAAGACCACGATGAGGCAAATGGTGGCGATGAAGATGACCCGCTCAAGGCCGCGCCGGGTCTGATAGAATCCGCCACCCTCGCCGCCCATGAGGCCTGAAAGCCCTGCGGAGCGTTCCTGAAGGAGAATAAGCCCGACGATGAGGACCGATACGATGATCTGAATGATGGGGAGGTAGTTTTGCATGGCGATCTCAGGACTTGCGAGCAAGATGGAAAAGCGTGTTCACCGCGCCGACGATGAGCGATGCGAAGAACAATGCCTGGATATTCTGAATGGTAAGGTCTCCCGAGAGAAAGTCAAGCAACGCAAGCACGAGGGCATTCACCGCGATGAGCGCGAGGCCGAGCGTGAGCACGATGATGGGCCCGATGAGGAGCTTCAAGACCGGTTTCACAAAGATGTTGAGCGCGGTAAGCACAAGCGCGAGCGCGAGCAGATCCCAGAGCGGTTCTGTGACGACTGAAAATCCCGGCACGAAGCGCTCCGCGGCAAAGAGCGCGACGCTGTTCCCGATGACCGTGACGATGAGCCGTGCAAGAAGTCGCATAGGTACCTTCGGTATGTCGGTATATATGAGGGTGTTGCAATTGCCCTGACTAGGGGAGCAGGTCCTTGAGTAGGCTCCGGCCGCCCATTTCCGGAGGTTTCGGGATGCCAAGGAGCTCGAGAATGGTTGGTGCGACATCCGCAAGGACACCGGTCGTTTCGTGCAGAAGGTTCGAATAATTGAAGAACTTCCGCCCCTTGAACTCTTTCGCGACCATATAGAATGGCACGGGATTCGCGTCATGCTGGGTCTCGAATTCACCGGTCACGGGGCTAATGACCTCTTCCATGTTCCCATGGTCGGACGTAAGGATGAGGATGGTATCGGTGGCGAGGACTACCTTGAGGATGCGGCCGAGCTGTTCGTCCAGAACCTTCACGGCGGTGAGACACGCGTCGTAATTGCCGGTGTGCGCGATGGTGTCGGAATTTGAATAGTTCACGAGCATGAAATCAAAACCGCGGTTCTGAATGGCCTCCAAAAGCCGGTCGGTGATGGGCCCCGCCATGAGCTCCGGATGTTCTTCGGGATGCGTCGTGGGGAGGGAGGGGATGAGCACGCGGTACTCGGCGGGGAAGGGCTCCTCGCGATGGCCGTTGAAGAAAAAAGTGACATGCGCATGCTTGTAGGATTCCGCGAGCCGCAGCTGCGTGAATCCGTTCTCCGCGAGGACCTGCCCAAGCGGCTTTTCGACCGTGTCCGCGGGAAAGGCGACCGGACACGCGAGTTTTTCGCTGTACCGTGTGAAGGTCGCGACATAAAGGTTCTGGAATGGCAGCGTCTTGAACTTATCGAAGCCGGGCATAGCGAAAGATTCAGCGATCTGCAGGATGCTGTCTTCACGAAAGTTGAAGAACACGAGCGCGTCGCCGTCCGTGACGCCTGTGCCGTCGCCCATGCGGTGCGGCGGCAGGAACTCTTCGGACAGGTTCTTCGGATACATCTCTTGGATGAGCGGCACAGGATCGGTCGTGATGTCGCCGAGCTGGCCGGTCATGCACTGGTAGGCGCGTTCCGTCAGTTCCCAATGGTCGCTGCGATTCATGCCGTAGTGCCGCCCCATGATGCTTGCCACCTTGTCCATCGGTATCTGCTTTAGAAATTCAAAGACCGTGTGCGGCGGACTGTCTTTGCCGTCGCAGAAGATGTGGAGCTTCACGCGCGGGACGCCCTCTTGCTCCGCCATCTGGACGAGCTTCTGGAGGTGTTGGAGCGATGCGTGCACGTTCGCCTTAGAAAGCAGGCCAGCGAAGTTCACGGAGCCGTTGTTCTTTTTCGCATGGTCGCACGCAGCCTTCAAGACCTCGTTCTGATAGAAGCTCCCATCCTCAATGGCCATCGTGATCTTGGGATAGTATTGGTAGACCACTTTACCGGCGCCAAGGGTCAGGTGTCCCACTTCGCTGTTCCCGACCTCGCCCCACGGGAGTCCCACGGAGATGCCGGAGGCCTGGAGCGACGTGAGTGGATAATTTTCCCCGAGCCACTTCAGGTTCTGGGGGTTCGCGACATGGACGGGATTCGATTCGTTCTGCGCGCCGATGCCGAAACCATCGAAGATGATGAGCACAACGGGTCGCTTGGTCATACAGTGACCATTGTACGCCATCCGGGGGCGTTCGTGAACGTTCGGAGGGGGGATTTTCGGCTTTGGACGATTGACGAACGTCGCGGCGGGAGATATACTGAACCTACGATATTACCAAAGAGTCATTCACCCATTGGGGTCCCTTTGTTCACGTGTTCGGAACTATGACATCAGCCATATACCTGAGAACGGATCGGGGGATCTTCCTTACTCATGACGACAACACTCCTTGTAGGAGCTGGCGCGCTTGTGGTTGGTTGCATCGCTGGATATCTCATCCGGCGGGCGCAGGCACTCCGCGATTCGCAGTCCGCTGAGCAGCAGATAAAAGTTCGCCAGGACGCCGCAGAAGCGGAGGCGAAGAAGATAACTGCCGACGCGAAGGAAAAAGCGGCGGCGCTTTTGCTCGACGCGCAGAACGATGAGCGCGAACGGAAATCGAAGATAACCGCTTTAGAGGAGCGGCTGCTCCAACGCGAAGAGACGCTTGATAAGCGTCGCGCAGCGATGGACGCGGATGATGCGAAGCTCAAGCAGAAAGCAGAGGAGTTGAAAGCTCGCGAAACGCGCCTTGCATCCGGCGAAGAGGAAATGAGCCGGAAGCTGGAGCAAGTCGCAGGACTCTCCGTGCAGGCGGCGAAAGAGGAGCTCGTGCACACCATGCAGCGGATGCATGAACAGGAGCTTGCGCAGGTCCTGCAGAAATTTGAGAAAGAAAAAGTTGACGAGGTGGAAAAGCGCGCGCTCGGCATCATCACCGTCGCGTTACAGCGGTACGCTCGCTCGCACGTTTCGGAGCTCACGACGAGCGCGTTCCCGCTGGGTGGCGACGACGACCTGAAAGGCAAGATCATCGGCCGCGAGGGAAGGAATATTCGCGCATTGGAACGCGCAACTGGCGTGGAGCTCATCGTTGACGAAGCGCCGGACACCATCATCATTTCGTCCTTTGACCCGTATCGTCGCGAGACTGCGCGGATCGCGCTCCAGAAGCTCATCAAGGACGGGCGGATCCAGCCGGCGAAGATAGAAGAGAAGGTTGAGGAGGCGAAACAGGAGTTGCAGAAACGCATCCTGGAGATCGGAGAAGCCGCCGCGATGGAGGTTGGCGTGTACGACCTGCCAAAGGAGCTCTTGCAGCTTTTGGGGCGGCTCCACTTCCGTACGAGCTATGGCCAGAACGTCCTCACGCACTCCATGGAGATGGCCTACATTGCTGCCGCGATGGCGGGCGAGCTCGGATTGAACGTTGAGGTGGCCAAAAAGGGAGCGCTCCTCCACGACATCGGCAAAGCCATCGACCACGATGTGGAGGGAACGCATGTGGATCTCGGGATGAAGATTCTCAAAAAATACAACGTGGACGAGGCCGTTATCACGGCGATGCAATCGCACCACGAGGACTATCCGTACGGGAACGCCGAAGCGCACATCGTAACCGCGGCGGACGTGCTCTCCGCCGCCCGGCCAGGTGCGCGGCGCGACACGCTGGAGCACTACATCAAGCGGCTTGCGGACCTGGAGAAGATCGCGATGGATTTTCCGGGTGTGAAACAGGCGTACGCCATCTCGGCTGGGCGTGAACTGCGCATCTTTGTCACGCCGGAAAAGGTGGACGACTTCCGTGCGCTGGAGCTTGCCCGCGAAGTGGCGAACCGCGTGCAATCGGAGCTCAAATATCCGGGCGAGATACGGGTGGTGGTCATCCGTGAAATGCGCGCGGTGGAAGTGGCCCGATAAGGTACAATAGAAGCACCCCTATGGTCATCACGCTCCGTCACCTCGCGAAGTTCTTCACCGCCGCCGCACTCTTCAGCGTAGTGGTTGTGATGAGCACGACATTCTTCCCATTCATCGGCGGGAAGTACTACTTCTTCCGCGTGATGACCGAGCTGGGCTTGGTGTTCCTGCTTCTCTGGTGGGCGTTCGAGGCAAAGGATGGAGAGCTCGGCGAGCGGCTGCGGGCTGTGTCGCGCCGTCCGCTCTTCATTGCGGTGTCGGCGTTCGTGCTCGCGTACCTGCTCGCGACCGTGTTCGCATACGACCCATATGGCGCGTTCTGGTCAAACTACGAACGCGGCGAAGGCGGGTTCCAAATGCTGCATTACTATCTGTTCTTTGTACTGTTGTCTGTGCTCTTTGACCGATGGTCGGACTGGCGTTTGGCGCTCCGCGCGTCCATTGTGGCTGCTGTGCTCATGATTGCGTATGGTCTGCTCGCCGCCGCGCTTGTGCCCGGATTTGTGGGACCGTACGCTCCGAGCGATCCGAACGCAGGGAACGTGTTAAAAACGATATTCTCATCCAGCCGGTTCCAGGGCTCGCTGGGAAACCCCGCATTCGTAGCTCCCTATCTCCTCTTCACACTTTTCTATGTCGGATGGCTGTGGCTCACCGAGCCGAAGCAGCGCAATCGACATGCGATCTACGGCACGCTCGCCGCGTTCTTTTTCGTGTTCTTTATTATGAGCCAGACACGCGGAGCGTTTTTGGGACTGCTCGCCGCCATATTTGTGTTCCTTATCGTATATGCGCTTCTGGACCGTCGGTGGCGGAACAGGATATTCGGCGGCATTGCGGGACTGGTCCTACTCATCCTTATTGTGCATCAACTTTTCGCCGGTCGGGACGATATCTCGGCGCTTCCCGCTGGGCGGCTTCTCACAACAACCTTCTCGGCACAGTCGGCGCAAACGCGCTTGTGGACCTGGGGCTCAGCGTGGCGCGGCTTCTTGGAGCGTCCGGCATTTGGTTGGGGCCCGGAGAATTTTAGTATGGCGTTCGACAAACATTTTGATTCGCGGCACTTTGATCCGCTGTCGGGCGGCGAAACTTGGTTCGACCGCGCCCACAGCATCGTTTTTGACTACCTCGCGACGACCGGCATTGTAGGGTTCGGAACGTTCATCGCCATGTTCGCTGTCTTTGCGAACGCGCTCTATCGCCGCATACGTGACGGTGCTGCGGTCATACTGCCGAACGGTGAGCGGCACCTTTCGCCCGCCGAAGCCGCGCTCCTTGCGGCGCTGCCCACTGCATATCTGGTACAGGGGATGATCCTTTTTGATGTGTTACCCATCTACCTAAACGTGTTTCTTTTCCTTGCATTCGCCGGATTCCTTTTTGACCGCCACCGCATATCATGATGAGCTCTGCTGTAAAACGCCTCGTTGCGCTCGCCGCCTCCGTGGCCGTCATCGGTGTGGCGTACTATGGAAGTTATCTGCCGATGCGCAAGTCGCAGGAGTTCATTAAGGGGATGCGAACAGTGAACGCTCCAACGACGACCATCGGAAGCTTTCGAGAGGTATTCACGGGCGTTCTTGCTATCCCTTCTCCGATTGGGCAAGAGGAGCTGGTGCGGCATCTCGTGAGTAGTATTACGCCATATTTGAGCAACGAAAAGAACAAAGAAGTGCTCCCCGCCATCGTGCAATTTGCCGAAGAGAACTACCGGAGCATTATGGACCGGGGGACCGGCATGAGCTTCACACAGAACATCTTCGTGCTCGCGACGATGTATCAGACCGCGTTCGTTCGGACAGGCGATGTCCGATATCTCGAAGCGGCAAAGCAAAACTATCTTCGCGGCATCGCGCTTGCGCCGAAGCGGCCGCAATTCTTGTACGGTCTCTTTGATGTGTATCGGATGCTCGGCGACCGGGCAGGGGTTCTGGAGATGCAGGAGAAGATAGTAGAGAACTGGCCGGATGATGATCGCGTGGCTCCGGCAACCGACGAATTTCTGCGCCGACTGGACGAATTCGAACGCATAAACGGCCCCGTTCAACTACCCGGCCAAGCACAGCAATAAGCATGACACCCCGCTCGCGCACCGCTCTCATCTTCGGTATCACGGGCCAGGATGGTTCCTACCTCGCCGAGTTCTTGTTGAAGAAAAAATACGACGTGCACGGGGTCATCCGTCGCGCTTCCACCTTTAACACGGGGCGCATTGAGCATCTCTACCGCGACGTCCACGCAGCTGGGTCACGATTTCACCTGCACTTCGGCGACCTTTCAGACGCGAACACGGTCCGGAAGCTCATCCATCAAGTTCGTCCGACGGAAATCTACAATCTCGGCGCGCAGTCGCACGTCCGCGTGTCCTTCGACATTCCGGAATACACCGCGAACATCACGGGTATCGGCACCCTGCGCGTTTTGGAAGCGGTGAAGGATTACGAGGAGGAAACGGGCCGGAAAGTGAGGTTCTATCAGGCATCTTCATCAGAGATGTTTGGTTCGGCGAAGCCGCCGCAGTCGGAGACGACCTCATTCCATCCGCGGAGCCCTTACGGCGTTGCCAAAGTGTTCTCTTATTGGACCACCGTGAACTATCGCGAAGCGTACGGCATCTATGCCGTGAACGGCATTCTCTTTAATCATGAATCCGAACGGCGCGGCGAGACCTTTGTGACGCGGAAAATCGCGCGAGGCGTTGCGCGCATCAAAGCGGGCTTGGACAAAAAGCTCTATCTAGGAAATCTGAACGCGCGCCGCGATTGGGGATATGCACCGGAGTATGTGGAAGCGATGTGGAAGATGCTCCAGCAACCGAAACCGGACGATTATGTTATCGGCACGGGTGAATCGCACACGGTCCGCGAGTTCGTGGAGCTCGCGTTCGCCGAAGCCGGTATCAAGAATTGGAAAAAGTACGTGGCGATAGACCCGCGCTACTACCGTCCGTCCGAAGTTGAGCATCTTGTCGCTGATACGCGCAAAGCACGGACGAAGCTTGGCTGGAAAGCAAAGACGAAGTTCAAAGACCTGGTGAAGCTCATGGTCCGCGCGGAATTGAAGGCAGTTGGAGGAAAATTGACAAAGTAGATTTTTTTATCGTAATATACTGCCGGCTTTTTACGGAAGGGAAGGTGGAGGTATGCACTGGCAGAGGTTTTTCGTGTTGCGGGCGGAGGTGTGCGTCACCCCGAGCATTGCCGAGCGCCTCATGCTGAACGCATGTGAGATGGCGCGGCAGTACAAGGCGGCTCGGCGCGTGAAGACGGACGAGATGGATGGCCGCATCACAACGCAGTTCGCACATACCTGCATCGGCAGCGTCTCCGGTCAGCTGTTCGAGGCCGATGTGGAGACCGAGCGCGGAAGCGGAAAGGTCCGCTTCATCGTGAAGATGGATCTCGCTGACGATGCGATCCGGCGTCGCCGGCCCGTTCGGTGGGTGTCGCAGGAAGGAACGGAAGACGGTGCAGTCCGCCATCCTGGCGAGTCGGCGCATCTGAATTGAGAGGAAGGAGGACGTCTTGAACGACGAAGGTCTGCAGAAGATCCATCCGAAGAGTTCGTTCACGACCGGCGAGGAGGCGGCGCTCTACCATCTGCTCGGTAAGGTAGCGCGAGACAAGGGGCTGCTTCCAAGCGAGCGCTGCTGGCGCATCGCCGAAGCGGGACGTTCCACGTGGGCGCCGGAGCTCGTACTAGACCGGCCCACACCGAACGAACCGCACATCCGCGAGATACTCCTCACGTTCTACGACGGCGCGACCGAGGCGTTCCGTGACCACTGGGTCATCCCGGGCGCGTGGTACAAGCCGGTGATGGGCACGCTCCAGGAGGCCTGTTCCACGATCGCGTTGCGGGAGGTCGGCGTGGATGTGGTCTATATGAGCTCGTATCCCAATCCGATGCTCTGGCCGTCGCGCGAGACGGACCCCGCAGCGGCGCATCCCTTCGGCAACCCGCTATCGCTCTTCGTGAAGTGCGTTCCGCGGGCACCCGTGCAGGAAACGCCGCACCGCCGGTTCTTCCGAGCGGACCGGCTTCCCGACCCGATGCCGGAGGTCCATCGGCAGTTCATCACCGAGACGTTCGCATCTCTCGTTGACATCGACGACGTGGAGCTCGTCAAGTAGTGACTTGGCCCCGGCTGCGCACCTGTTGCGCGTCCGGGGCCGACGTACTTTTACGGTTGTTTTTTCATCATTCGGTGGGGTAGTATCAAAGCATTGATGCTTGACCTCCGCGATAAAAAAATCCTGGTGTCTGGCGGGAGCGGCTTTCTCGGCACGCACGTGGTCCAGGCATTGAAAGACCGCGGCGCGCCGGAGAAGAACATCGTCGTTCCGACGCGTGAAACGCACGACCTACGGAACGCGTCTGCATGCCGCGAGGTGACGAAGGGCGTGGACGTGGTTATCCATTTGGCCGGCATCACGGGCGACGGGCAGTTCCACCGCGAACATCCTGCGGAAATTTTCCACGACAATCTGGTGATGGGCGTGGAGCTTATGGAGGCCGCGCGGCAAAACGGCGTCAAAAAATTCGTCACCGCCGGAAGCATCACCGAATATCCCGCGCGAGCGCCAATGCCGTTCCGCGAGGAAGATATCTGGGCCGGGCCGGTCGAGGAGCTCCACGAGGCATATTCCGTGGCGAAGACGATGCTTCTTGTGCAAGCGCAGGCATATCGCGCGCAGTACGGCTTTGATGCGGTGCATCTTTTGATGACCAACATGTACGGTCCCGGCAAGGAAGCGGTGCGCGGATTCGTTATCACGAACATCATCCGCAAAATACTTGAGGCGAAGCGCGACGGCGCATCGTCCATCACATTGTGGGGAACGGGCTCGCCGACACGCGACTTCGTTTTCGTGAAGGACGCCGCCGAGGCGTTCGTCTCTGCGGCAGAGCGGTACAGCAAGCCGGAACCGGTCAATATCGGCTCGGGATGGGAGATTTCCATTCGCGAGCTTGCAGAGACCATTGCAAAGCTCATGGATTTCCGCGGCGAGGTGCAGTGGGATAGCATGAAGCCCGACGGCCAAATGCGCCGCATTCTAGACCCGGGCCGCGCGGAGCGTGAATTCGGTTTCCGCGCAACGACGTCACTTGAGAACGGCCTGCGCGAGACCATCGCGTGGAACGAAAACGATTTTACGAACCATGCTTGATTTGAAGAACAAAAAAATTCTCGTGACCGGCGGCGCCGGATTTTTAGGCGCGCATATTTTGAACGTTCTCCGCGCGCGCGGCGTACGCGACGAGGATATTCGCGTCCCGCAGATGGGGGACTACGACCTACGGAAAGCCGAGGATTGCGAGCGTGCCGTCCAAGGGATGGACTTGGTTATCCATTTGGCCGCGAAAGTGGGCGGCATCGGGTACAACCAGGAAAAACCCGGCGAGCTTTTTTACGACAACGCGATCATGGGCGCGCGGCTTTTGGAAGCCGCGCGGAAGGCGAATGTGCAAAAGATAATTCTGCTCGGCACCATCTGCGCCTATCCGAAGTACACACGCGTGCCGTTCAATGAAGAAGACCTCTGGAACGGATATCCAGAAGAAACGAACGCGCCTTACGGGCTCGCAAAAAAATCGTTCCTCACCGCAGCCCGCGCATATCGCACACAGTACGGAATGAATGTTGTTTTTCTCCTGCCGGTGAATCTGTACGGCCCGGGAGATAACTTCGATCCGAAATCCTCACACGTCGTCCCTGCGCTCATCAGGAAATTTGCGGAAGCAAAGCAAAGTGGCGCGAAATCCGTGGAAGCATGGGGTACCGGCCGGCCGACGCGCGAGTTCTTATATGTTGAAGACGCCGCGGAAGGCATCGTAAGTGCATTAGAGAAATATGATACGTCGGATCCCGTGAACCTCGGCTCAGGGATGGAAATTTCTATCAAGAATCTTGCGGAACTTATCGCGCGGCTTACGGACTACGCAGGCGATATTAAGTGGAATGCAGAAAAGCCCGACGGCCAGCCGCGCCGAATGTTGGACACCACGCGCGCGGAAAAAGAATTCGGATTCAAGGCGAAGACAGATTTTGAGGAAGGGCTGAAGAAGACGATTGAGTGGTATTTGAAAAGCAGCGGATAGTTGTGCACATCCCCGCTTGTGCGGGGGGGGGGGGTTCCTCCGTGGTATCGTTCAATCATCATGTTCAGGAACGCCAGGGTCGTTCCGTCACAAAGAACAACGCTTGTTGCTCTCTCCACCGCGTTCCTCGCCGCCACTCTGGTGGCGTTTTTGTTTCCAAGCTTCGCCTCCGCCGCCGTGTACGTCCCCAACATCACCGCCCTCTACCACATGGAGAACCTGACAGACTCCGTTACGTCATCGGCGAACCGACACGACCTCGTAAACGCTTCCGGGACCACGTTCACAACTGGTACGCTGTCCAATGCGGCAAACTTCGCGAGCGGCGCATTCCTCCGGGCATCGTCATCAGTTATGGATCTGTCGGGCGACTTCACTATCGGATTCTGGATATACCCACAGGTATCTCTGAACGACACGCCGTTCATTGATCGGATATCCGGTTCTTCCCGCGAAGGCGTGTATTATGGGAATACATGCGCGGGGAGCCACGTTGAGTTCAAGCACAACAACACGTGCCATACTTCGGCATACACGCTCTCGACGAACACCTGGTACTGGTTCCTCATCGCCCGAACGGGAACGAACACCGATTATTATGTGAACAACAGCGTAGTATTCCCGTTCACCGACAGCGAGACGGGAAATATCAGCAGCGACCTCTGTATCGGCGCCCTTGGTCTCTCGGGTGGCGGTTGCTCATCGTACAACCACGCCTATCTTATGGACGAACTCTTTTTCATGAACGCTCGCATCACGACGAGCACGAAAGATGCGCTCTGGGCAAGTGGTAGTGGGGCGGAGATATGCGCTACACTAGGATGTGCGACCTCCTCTATCCCCGTCATCTCCTCAACAACGCAGTTCAAAGCTGATGGCACGACCCCATTGAGCGAGGGCGCGACCACGGCGGAGAGCACGGTATTCTTCAAAGCTTTTTTGAACTCCTCATCGTCAAACAACCTCATGCTTCAAGTTGAGCTTTCTACGAGCACGTCGTTCACGAACGCACTTCACGGCACAAGCACCGCAGTGACTCCGAGCTCGTATGCCACAACAACCATCTCGGCCATCCCCGATGGATTCTGGTATTGGCGAGGGAGAGCGCTGGATACCGCGACGAACGCCACATCCTCTTGGCGACAATTCGGCACAGACAATGTGGTGGACGTCGTGGTGGAGACCGTTCCCAATCCGCGGGTAGAGGTTTCAAACGTTGTCGGCCTGTATCATTTTGAGGACACGTCCGACGCCTCGGGGAACGCGCGCCACCTCACGTCGTGGGGGACAGGATCTACCGAGGGCAAGCTATCAACCGCAGGCATTACGCAGGGTTCCGGATATTGGACAGTGTCCTCATCCGCTATGGACCTTTCGGGGGACTTCTCTATTGGGTTCTGGATGAAGCCGATGGAAGCCCTGAACGACACTTCCCTTGTCGGCAGGACGACGGGCGGAACAAGCAATGACGCGGTGATGTATGGCGCCCAGTGCGCGGGAAACAACTTTGAGTTCAGGCACAACGGGACTTGCAAGGGGAACTTCTCCTATTCTCTCGCGACATCCACGTGGTACTGGGTAACAGTGCTTCGCAGCGGCTCGATCGTTGATTATTACGTGGACAACGTGCGCCAACATTCGTTCACCGACAGCGCAACCACGAACTACTCCACCGATCTCCAGGTGAACGGCTTGAACGCCGACTACAAGCACAGCTGGCATATTGACGAACTATTCCTGTCCACGTCGCGGATATCCACGAGTACTCGGAATGCGCTCTGGAACAGCGGAAGCGGTGCGGAAGTGTGTACGACGGCAGGGTGCGGCACGGCGAACCTCCTCTCCGGCACTATCACCGCAAGCACCACCTGGACCCACAACCTCTCCCCATACATCGTCACAAGTACCGCTACCATCGCCTCCGGCGTGAAAATCACCGTAGCGTCCGGCACCGTCATCAAGTTCAAACCCAATACCTCCCTCATCGTGAACGGAGAGCTTGATGTGAAGGGAGGAGCCCTGAGCTCAACCTTGGTATATTTCACGTCGTATCACGATGATGCGGTAGGAGGGGACACAAACAACAGTACGACGCAGCCGGCGGTAGGTGACTGGGGACATATCAAGTTCAATACAGGTGCGAGCAGTACGCTTGTGGGAAGCGTTGTCAGATATGGCGGAGGAGATGCGGCAAGTGATGCAAATATCTACAACAACGGGGGAGTGCTGAACATCAGAAACAGCGATGTCTCCTATGCAGAAACGCACGGTTTGTACCTTACGGCCGGAACAACGACTATCATATACGCCTCAATACACGACAACTACAACGGCGTAAGAGTTACGAGCGGCAACAATGTGACGATGTCTTCAAGTACCGTCTTCAGCAATGCGACTGCAGGCTACGGTGCGCTCCACGATGCATCGGGGCCGACATCTACGATGACCAACAACTTCTGGGGAGGATGGTTTCCGCTTGATGATATCTCTACATCTACCGACAACGCAGGACCTTACCATTCTGGTCAAAACCCATCAGGAGCAGGTGATGACGTATCGGATTACATTGACATTAGTCCATACATGAGTGCATTTATTGCGAGTCCTAGTGAGTCAACATGGTCTCCGCCTGGAGTGAATTCTAGTACTCTGAAAATGAGAGTGGGAAGCTCTACGCAATACCAATCAGAACTTATTGATGGTATGAGCACATGGAACGCTTCGTCATCGGGCTATGTGATGGTCGTCAATGCAAGTGCGTCATCGAGTGATACCTGGGATATATACGTGGCTGATATCACAGTAGACACCTCATCGTGGGCGGGATTGTGGTATCCATTTGTTACGAGTACCGCTCACATTATATTCAACACAAATGGAATGAATTCTTACTCAGACTCGCAACAATGTGTTGCAACCCATGAGATTGGTCATGCGTTAGGTTTATCGCACACTGAATACGGGGATAGTATTATGGCGCGTCATTCATGCGATTACTTCCCAGGAATTCTTGAGCCCCAAACAACATTAGGCATTTTAGATTTATTCAATTTCAATCTTCTCTGGAGCCCGTCTTACTTCTTTGACCCACACCGGATGAAGCACGTCATTCAATGGTAAGGTCCCTAACACATTAAACAATGCAATGAAAAGGCAACTAGCCATCATCGTAAGCAGTGTAGCAGTTATCGTTGGTTTCTATGTCGCCGTGAACTCTGAATTACCCCTTGATAATGGGCAAAACGAAGAAAATTCTAGCCCCGCAGCTTCATACGCAATCAACTACGACAATCCGCGCGTCTTAGTGGGCTACGCCCAAGAGGTCTTTGCGGCGAAAGTCCTCGCAGAGAGAGGAAACAATCCTCAAACACTCCCTGGAGGTAGTCAGCTTGCACATTATCAGTACGAAGTAGAAGTTCTTTACAACATCAAAGGCACTGCGAGTGGTAGGATACAAGTTGATATAGAAGCATTTGAGGGCGCTCGACTTGTCCCGGGCAACACGTATATCCTTGCCGCTCGTCACTGGGCCGAAACAGAACCGTGGTATTACGTTGGTTCCCCGAACGCCTTCCATGTGTCCATAAGCCAGAGTTCGCGTCTTACAAACGAAGAACTGACCGACATTGTAAAAAAACACTCAAGGACGTATGAATTACTCAACGCATATCCGAACGAGATATTGAGAGATATTGATATTCAAAAGGGCCGGACGATAAACTCTTTCCAATCCCTTTTTGAAGCGAACAAGCGAGCAGTGTACGACAAATTCCAGGAGTTGATACCTCCACGCCCGGTGCCGGAGATTTTGCCTCCCATTTCTACAAGCCGCGATAGTATACCTGAGAATTCTTGGAGTCGTTGCGGTGATAAAGAAGATAACGACAAAGATGGGCTAATTGATAAAGCAGATCCCGACTGTGGTGGGGCTCTCCGAGAAGACCTCCCAGCCCTTTGTGGAGACAACATCGACAACGATCGCGACGGTTTCACCGACTCCGCCGACCCCGACTGCGCCCAATTCTATCCGCCACAACCCCCACCTCCTCCGCCTTCCGCTCCACTCCCACCGGAGAACTTCGCGCCATCTCCTACTGCGCCCACTTCAACGCCTCCGGCACCGGCTCCGACCTCAACCGGGCAGTAATTGGCGTGTCAGCGTTTACACCCTCCATTTCCTCTGCTACCATCATCGCGTGGCTGACGAACAAGATCCCTCACGTGACGAAGTTGTAGAGCAATTGAAAGCCCTGGGGTACATTGACCCCGGCGCGGGGAGTTCGCTGTGGCAGATGGCGCTCGCGCGTTTTTTCCGGCTCACTGCCGGCGTTCGCAAGCTCTTCGGCGGCTCTGGGCCTGAAGAAGGGGAATAGATGAATTCCGCGAAAAAACCCAATATCATCCATATTACCTTTGATAGCGGCCGGCAGGACCACATGGGGTTCGCCGGATACGGCAAGGGGACAACGCCGTTTTTGGATTCACTCGCCGCGAAGAGCGCGTGGTTCAAGCATGCGTACGCAACAGGCCCCGGCTCTTCAGTGTCGTTCGTCGGGATGTTCACCTCTACCTATCCGCTGGATCATGGCGGCTATGGCTTTATTGAAACGCCGCGTGTTCTTCTGCCCGAGGCGCTGCAGCGGGCGGGCTACGCGACCATCGGCATCCATTCTTCACCCTATCTTTCGGACTACTTTGGCTACAACCGTGGCTGGAATGTGTTCAAGTATTTGAACTACTTTAAAAAGACAACCGGCCAATCGGCTCCGATGAGCCCCGGTCTCCGGAAAGGAACGACGAAATCAAAAGTCCTCAAAAAGACCGCAGCGGGGCATGAGTGGCTCCGCAGGCGTTCGCGGCTCCTTGCATCGCTCGTGAAGGCGGCGGAACGGGTCGTGCTCACCCTGCGGAAGATCCTGAAGGATATGTTGGGATTCAAACCGCCGTTCTTTACTGCGGAGGAAATGAACCGCGAGCTGCTGAAAGCGCTGGATGGCGCATCCGGCCGTCCTGTCTATCTGTGGCTCCATTATCTTGACGCACACGCGCCCTACGGACTTTTTTATCGCCGCGGAAAAGGCTTTTTCAAAGCACTCAAATTCCACGCAACAGAACTATCCGCATTCCTCTTTGGCGAATTCCCTTCAGTATTCAAATATTTCATGCCGCTTCAGCAAAGCACCTACGACGACTCACTGCGCTATGTGGACGAAGGCATACAAAAGCTTCTTGCCGCGCTCAAGGAGCGCGGTGTGCTGAACGATGACGCGGTCGTCGTCATCCATGCAGACCATGGCGAGGAATTTTTGGAACATGGCTCGTTCGGTCATCCGCAGAAGCTTTATAACGTGAACGTGCAGGTGCCGCTCATCATGCACGCGCCGGGCCGGGCACCCGCGGGCGGTATTGAGCGCCCCGTGAGCTTGGTGGACGTTGCGCCAACGCTCCTTGCGCTTGCGGGGGTGCAGCTGCCGGATACATATAAAGGAAAAAGCTTGTTGGAGGTGGACGAACGGCCGGTCATCGTGCAGGCATCGGAGAGCGCAGGCGACCTCACCGATCGGAAATTCACCGGTATCGCAATGATCTCCGGCGGATACAAATTCTTCCGCTGGAAGGGGCAAAAACATCTGTACGCGTTGGACGACGCAGGAGAAAAAGAGAACTTGTATGACACGAAGCGTTCTGTGGCGGATGGATTGGAACGTCAACTCGTGCCGTTCATTCCGAATATGCCGGAACAGAGCGAATCATCGCCCGTGCAGACATGACGGCGCAACGGGGAACGGTCATCGGCGTAACGGCGTTTTTCGCAGGGCTTGCGCTGCTCTTCGGCGCGTTCGGCTATCCGCCTGCAGGCATGAACGACGGCGCGTGGTTCATGGCGCCGGGCATAGAACGTGCCCGTTCGGGCGATCTGCAAAACCCCATTCGATGGCTGGACTCGAAACTTATCGGCGGGAACGGTCCGTTCCTGTCGTATCCGCCGCTCTTTCCTATCGTCGTTAGTTGGTTCGTCTCGCCGGACGCTGCAACACCTGCGCCGCTCCAGGCGATGAAAGGCATGGCGCTCATCACGGCCGCAGCGCTCGCGCTTTCTGCATGGTCGCTCATGCGCATCGCGTCAAGCGATGGAACGCGGCTTGATTGGCTAACCGCGCTTCTTATCTGCGTTGGCATTGCCCTCGTTTTCCGCGCTTCGTGGACGTTCGGGACGCGACCAGAGATACTCGCCCGCCTTTTTGTGACGCTCGGCCTCGTCGCTGCGGTCGCTTTTCGTGAGCCGCGGCGTCTCGCGCTCGCGCTTGGTGCGCTCATCGGGTTTACCGTAGCTACGCACGTGGTCATCCCCGTCGCGTTCGCCGCGCTTGGAGCGATGTTCTTCGGTATACGGTACGACATGCGCACAAGCGCAACGTATCTCGCCATTATCGCGGCAACTGCGGCCGTCGCATTCGTCGCGGTGATGCAATTGAGCCCATTTCCCATCGGCGAGATGATAAACGGCACGCTGCGCCATGGCTCGGCGATGGTGTCGCGCCTCACGCCTGCGGGCATCGCCGCGGCGCTTTTCAGCCGCCCGCCGCTCGTGGTATTCGCCGGAATATTCGCATTCTTCGCCGTGCGCCTGTTCGTGCGCAAGATGCGTGCCGGCGCTATCGGCTCGCCCGCGCTCGTCGTGCTCTCAGCGCTCGTGTTCGCGGCCTACGGCGCATTTGCCGCGGCGAACGCCAGATTCTACTACCTCACGCCATTCGTGGTCGTCGCGTTCGCCGCGCTGCTGCACCCCGCTTCCGGCATCCGGAGGGATAAGCGCGTAATGTATCCGCTTGTTGTGTTCGTCGGGATGCTTGCTGCGCTGTCGCTCGTTCCCGCAGCGCTCTTCCCGCTTTTCCTGCGTGACGGCGTCACGCTCCCCGCGGCGCGCGCGGCGTTCGCCGATGTCCTCGCAAAACATACCGGCGCTCCCTTTATGCCTGGCGGTTCGCGGATGTGGATGCTTTCCGAGTCCTACGACCGGATGTTCGTTGCGGAAATTCCGGCGAATCCGGGCGCTTCGCAATATCTGCTCATTACGGAAGAATGGGAATCGCCGGATCTTTCGGTGCACTATAGCGGCTGCGCGTTGGAGCGCGAGTTCTATGTGTCGCGTCCGCCAAAGCTCTTTGGCGTCCAACTTGCGCACGCCGTTCCCGGATATGGTTTTGCGGTATATGATTGCCGCGCCCCCGGTGTGAAGTGATACAATGACCATGCGCGGCCCCGGCATGGGACCGCATCTCCATATATATGTATCGGAACCAGAAAGTGAGCGTGGTGCTCCCGGCCTACAATGAGGAAGGGTGCATTCGCGATACCATAGAAGGATTTTTCGCCCAGCCGGAAGTGGATGAGGTCGTTGCGGTGGATAACGCGTCGTCCGACGCGACCGCTGCAGAGATCAAACGCACGCGAGCGCGGTATGTGTTGGAGCCCGAGCGCGGATACGGTTCTGCGCTACAGCGGGGGATGCGCGAGGCGACAGGAGACATCATCGTGACCGCGGATTCCGACGGCACCTATGCGCCATCCGACATCCACAAGTTGCTTGCATACAGCGACGATTTTGATGCCGTATTCTCCACGCGAACCTCGCGCACATTGATCAGCCCCGGCGCATTCATGCCACGCCCGGTCCGCATGGGCAACTGGGCGGTGGCGAAGATGCTGAGCTTTCTTTTTGACGGGCCGTCCTTTACGGAGGTTGGCTGCACGTTCAAATTGCTGAAACGCCATACATACGAGGCCATCAAGAACGACCTTACCGTGAAAGGATTGCACTTTTCTCCCGAGGTCATGATTCGCGTTATCCAGCATGGTTTGCGCTCGGTTGAGGTGCCGGTGCGCTACTTGCCGCGGGTCGGCGTGTCAAAAGGAACGGGCAATATCCCGCGTTCGGCGAAGGTTGGGTTCATGATGTCGGTGATGATATGGAAGGAGCGCATCCGCACGGGTAAACGCGCGAAGAACGCCGCGAAGTGAGCGGCGTGCGCCGGTTGCCGCACGCGCGGTTCTCGGCTAGGATGGTGGTGTTCAATGGAACACGGCACGCATGGTTCAGTACGGCACGCGAGCGGAGAAGCGCGCGTTGCCTCGTCGTTCCGCGATCCGAGCGGCTTTGTGTTCACGAAAGACGACGTGCTCTATCGGCAGGTGAACGGATCATACGCACAAAGCTACGACACCCTCATGAGTTCGGGGCTCTACGATGAACTGGTGAAGAAAGGATATCTCGTGCCGCACGAGGAAGTTCCGCCGGCAGCAGGCGCGTATAAGCTCTTGAAACCCGAGCGCATTCCGTTCATCTCGTATCCCTACGAATGGTGTTTCAGCGAGCTGCAGGACGCAGCGCTCCTCACGCTCAGGGTTCAGAAGCTTGCGCTGAAGTTCGGCATGACGCTGAAGGATGCTTCGGCATACAATGTTCAGTTCCGCAACGGAAAACCCATCCTGATAGATACGCTTTCGTTTGAGCCGTACGCGGAAGGCATGCCGTGGGTCGCATACAAGCAGTTCTGCGAACACTTCCTCGCACCACTTGCGCTCATGAGCTTCGCCGAAGTCCGGCTGGGGCAGTTGCTCCGCGTGTCGGTGCACGGCATTCCGCTGGATCTTGCGAGCAAGCTTTTGCCGTGGCGAAGTTGGTTGAGTGCAGGAACGTTCTTTCATATCCACATGCACGCGCGGAGCCAGCGTCGCAATGCCGAACGTACGGTGCGCGCAGGAAAAAGCTCGTTCCCGCGCTCTGCGATGGACGACCTCGTCGCGAATCTCGCCTCCGGCGTGCGCTCGCTGCGGTGGAAGTCCACAGGCACCGAATGGGGCGAGTATTACGGCAATACGAACTATTCCGCATCTGCGGCAGACGAAAAAGCGCGCGCCGTTGCGCGGTTCGTCGCGACGGTGAAACCGAGAACAGTATGGGACCTTGGCGCAAACGACGGAACGTACAGCCGCGTGGCGAGCGATGCCGGCATTCCGACCGTCGCATTTGATATTGACCCGGCGGCGGTGGAGCACGGATACCGTACGGTGAAAGAGAAAAAAGAAGAACGGCTCCTCCCGCTCGTCTTGGACCTCACGAACCCTAGCCCGGCGCTTGGGTGGGCGAATGCGGAGCGCATGTCGCTCGCGGAGCGCGGCCCGGCGGATATGGCGCTTGCCCTCGCGCTCGTGCATCATCTCGCCATCACGAATAACGTCCCGTTCGCGATGATGGCGGAGTTCTTCGCGGGCATCTGCCGGACGCTCGTCATTGAATTCGTGCCGAAGGACGACTCGCAAGCGGAGCGGCTCCTGCGGAACCGTGCCGACATTTTCATGGACTACACGGCGGAGCGGTTTGAACAGGCGTTCGCCGAGCGGTTCCTCGTGCGTGAGCGGTACGCCATTCCGGGCACGAAACGCACGTTGTATCTTTTGGAGAGGAAATGAAGCGCATATTCGTACTGCCGACGAGCGAACAAGGCCTTCGCGGTCAGGTGTTCGGCAACCCAAAACGCATTTATGAGGGCGGCATGTGGGACATCCCGTTCTTCGGCGAGGGATTTCCCGATGAAGCGCGAAAGCTTGGAATAGAAGTGCATACCACGGACGCCTGGTCGCGCGAAATGGCAGGGCCGGACGATGTGCTGCTCGTGCAGAACCATCCAGGCGAGACGCTCATCTGGCGCGTGTTCTATGCCGTAAAACACGCCCGCTCCGGCGGGGGGTTCTTGCGTGCCCGGCAGAAGTTCCTCGCTGACAACTTCAAGTTTTTCAAACGGCGCGTGCTTGTGCAGGGCGAGTCGCCGCTCGTGATGCCGTATGTATACGACCGTCTGGGTGCGATACGCCGGTCGGGTACGTATCACGCAATGATGGTGATGGGACGAGGATGGGGAGACGACATCATATATTACAACCCGTTCTTCTATCGCAACCGCGATATCGTGAGCCCCTATTTCGGAGATAGAAAAGATAAGTTTGTGGTGCTGGTGAACGGGAACGTGCGTCCGCACTCGTTGCGGCATGAGCTCTATGGCGAGCGGCTTCGCGCTATCCGTTATTGGAGCGGGGTTTCGGGGTTTGACCTCTACGGTCACGGCTGGGAGCACGCTCCCCGCCACCCATTCTATATGCACTACGGCACGTACGTTGCGCGCGCGTGGCGGGGAGGAGTGGAATATAAAATGCCGCTCATGAGTACATATAGATTTGCCATCTGCTATGAGAACTCCGCGTACCCGGGATATGTGAGCGAAAAGATCTTTGACTGTCTTGCGGCAGGATGCGTCCCGGTCTATCTGGGCGCGCCGGACATCGCGACGATCGTGCCAGAAGATTGCTTTATCGACCGGCGAACGTTCAGCAGCGACGCGGACGTGCACCGCTTTCTTGCGTCGCGCACGGAGGCGGATATGGCCCGGTACCGAGAAAATATCTTGCGGTTTCTGCGCGACCGTTCTACGATGAGGGATATACGAGCGCTCGTCCGCGATATTGCGGGCTAAGCCTGGCATTCCATGAGCACGAACGGCGTCAAAGAAATATCCGCCTGCCGCGTCTGCGGCAGTGCAAACCTTGAAGAGATACTCTCTCTCGGGGATCTCTACGTGTCCGCGTTCGTGGACGATAAGGAGCATGAAGAGCTTGAGCCATATCCGCTGACCCTTGCTCTCTGTGACGAGAAGCAGGGCGGGTGCGGACTGCTTCAGCTCCGGCACACGGTGCCGAACGAGGTCATGTACCGGAACTATTGGTATGTGTCGGGTACGAATCAGACGATGACGAACGCCCTGCACGACATCGTACGCTCGGCGAAAAAATTCGCGACGCTTGAGGCGGGAGACCACGTATTGGATATCGGCGCGAACGACGGGACGCTCCTTCGTGGATACGCCACAGACCCGGTCGTGAAGGTCGGCTTTGAACCGGCGCGAAATCTCGTTCCGGTAACGAAGTTGAGCGCAGACAAGGTCATCAATGACTTCTTCAACTACGACGCGTGGCACAAGGAGCTTCCGGGCAAGAAGGCGAAGATCGTGACGGCTATCGCGATGTTCTACGACCTGGAGGACCCGAATGCGTTCGTCCGCGATGTGGCGAAACTTCTGCACGAGGATGGCATCTTCATCATCCAGATGAGTTATCTGCCGCTCATGCTGTCGCAGAACGCGTTCGATAACATCTGCCATGAACACCTGGAATATTACTCACTCCGCTCGCTGGAACACCTCTTGAAGCGCCACAAGCTTGAGGTTTGCGATGTGGAGCTGAACGATGTGAACGGCGGCAGCTTCCGCGTGTATATAAAGCACGAAGGCGGAGGCAAGCACCTCCATATTCCCGAAGGCGCGAAAGAGCGCATCGCAGCGTTGCATGCGGAAGAGAAAAAACTTGAGCTTTCAGAACGGAAGGCCTACGACGCATTCGCAAAGCGCGTTGAGGAGATGAAGGCAAAGACGGTGCAATTCATCAAAGATGCGAAAAAGCGCGGCGAGAAAGTATATGTATATGGCGCATCAACAAAGGGGAACACACTCCTCCAGTATTACGGGCTTGATCATGGACACATCCCGTTCGCCGCAGAGCGAAATCCGCAGAAGTGGGGAAAGAAGACCGTTGGGAGCCGCGTACCCATCATTTCCGAAGAGCAGGCCCGCGCGGACGCGCCGCACTACTTCCTCATCCTGCCGTGGCACTTTCTGCCGGAGTTCAGAGAGCGTGAGAAGGAATTCTTCGCCCGCGGCGGCAAGTTCATTGTGCCGTTACCGGAATTCAAAGTGATCGGCGAGTAGCTGTGCATAACCTCCTTGCCTCGGGGGGGGGCTTTGGAGATACAATCGAATCATGTTCAGGAACGCCAGGGTCGTTCCGTTCGGTGGAATAACGTCCGCCGCTGTCCTCGCCGTCCCTACCGTCGCCATCTTGGCGGCGTTTTTCTTCCCCCACCCCGCCTCCGCCACTGTATACATCCCCTCAAGCTCCGTCACCGCCCTCTACCACTTTGAGGATGCAAGCGATTCCTCAGGAAACGGTAGGAACCTCACCGCAAGCGGCACCGCCTACGTGACCGGTTGGTTCGGCAACGCCGGCGACACTCAGGGAACCGGCTGGTTCCGAGCCTCGTCCAGCGCTATGGACCTCTCCAGTGATTTCAGCATCGGTTTCTGGATTAATGCACAAGCGACCCTGGACGATGATGCCGTGATCAGCCGCCGTAGTGCGGGAGCTGACAGCATCGAACAGATAAGCCGTGCGCAGGCCTGTGCCGCAGGCGTCCTGGAGTTCGTGGACGGTACGCCGCCCTGCGAGATGCAATACACCACCTCCAGCCCGCCAGTCGGCGCTTGGCAGTGGCATCTCCTGACCCGTACGGGAAGCTCGGTAGAGTGGTATGTGAACAACACCATCGTGACCTCGGGGAGCGACAGTGACACGACGAACTTCACGACGGATATCTGCGTGAACGGCCGCTCGGCGAACGTGAATCCCGTATGCAACGCGGCTGCACTCGGTGACTTCCATATCGATGAGCTCTTTTTCATGAACACCCGCATCTCCACCTCTACTCGCAATGCGCTCTGGAACAGCGGTTCGGGGGATACGATTTGCGTTACGGTAGGCTGCACGTCGTCCACGCCGCCGAGCATCGGCGATCTCCTCCAGTTCAAGTCTAACGGTACGACCTCGCTCGCCGAAGGAGCAACGACGGCGGAGACGAGCGTCGTGCTCAAGGCTATCCCGAACTCCTCATCCACGAACCAGCTCATAGTCCAGGTGGAGCTCGCAACGAGCACCTCGTTCGCCGGCCCAATGACGCAGACAAGCTCCCCAGTCGCGCCTGGCGCACAGGCGTCAACGACCGTTTCCTCTATCACGCCCGGGTCCTGGTACTGGCGCGCGCGGGCGCAGGACACTGTGACTTTCGCCACATCCTCCTGGACGCAATTCGGGACGGCGGATGTATTTGATTTCACGGTGGAAACGGACCCATCGCCGTATCTCCAGATCACCGACGGCGCGATCCGAGCGCTCTACCATACTGACCATCACTTCGCCGCCGACGCGAGCGGCAATCACTACACCCTGACGAACTACGGCCCCGCCGCAACGGGAACCGGCGTGCTCGGCACTGCCGCGGACTTCGGGACGGACAACACGACGAAGTATCTTTACGCGTCGGAGAATCTCGGTATCTCCGGGGGCGCCATGTCTCTCGCGGCCTGGGTCAAGTTCGCCAGCATCGCCTCCGGAGACCAGGAAATCGTCTCCGTCGTGGACAGCGGCACTGATGTTGCCTACGGCATTGAATATACCGGCGGGAGCACGAGGACACTTTATTGCCAACGGAATCGCTGGGGCGCCGCGAACGAGACCGCCTCCTGGACGAATGGCGGGAACGGCCTCGCAACTTCCACCTGGTACCACGTCGCCTGCACCTTCGACGGCACGAGCCTCCGCCTCTATGTGCAGAACGACCTCAAGGCCGAGGCAGCCGCTGGCTCCGGGAACGGCACCTCGGCGGTAGACACCGGCACCGGCATCGGCGCCCACGGCGGCTACCCCTCAGGCGGCGGTTACGGAAAGATCTCTGCTATGATTGACGAGGTGGTGGTCCTGAACCGCGCATTGACCGCAGGCGAAGTGACGAAGCTCTGGAACAGTAGTCAGGGCAGGCGCGTCTGCGCCCAATCCTCCGGCTGCGGAGGCCTCCTCTCCGGTACCATCGCAACCAGCACCACCTGGTCCAAAGCCGAAGGCCCATATATCGTCTCCTCAACCGTCACCATCAATGCAGGCAAGACTATCACCATTGAACCCGGCACCATCATCAAGTTCAAACCCTCTACCTCCCTCATCGTGAACGGAGAGCTTGATGTGCAGGGAGGAGCACTGAGCTCCACGCTCGTATATTTCACGTCATACAAGGATGACAGTGTGGGTGGGGATACGAATGGAGACGGAGGAGCGACAGCGCCGGTGGCAGGGGATTGGGGGCATATCCAAATCAACTCGGGGGCGAGTACTACCATCGCAGGAAGCGTTGTCCGCTATGGTGGAAGCACTGCAAGTAGTACCATCTACGTGACTGGAGGCACGCTGAACGCCCGATATACCGATATCTCCTACTCCTCGGACTACGGCATATACAGCACAGGAGGGGCAACGACGGTAACGGAATCAGCGATACATGACAACGATTACGGTCTGTATATTACCGGTGGGACGGTGACGGTGGCATCGAGCACGATATATAACAACGCGACAAGCAGTGCTTGGAAAACCGGCAGCCCGACCTCCACAATGAAATGGAACTTCTGGGGTGGATGGTATCCGCTCGACGATACTTATGATGGCTCAAGCGAAAAGAACACCTCGACGGAAAATGCTGGACCGTGGCACGCTACGCAGAATACTAGTGGGACTGGAGCGAAAATATCCGATTACATAGACGCGGACAATTACTACACCGCGTATTTGTCTCATCCTAATGTTAACACTTGGTCGCCGTTAGCTGTTTACACTAATACATCAACATACGTGATGCGGGTGGGCAGTTCTACTCAATATCAGACGCAATTGGAGGATGGCATTGATACTTGGAATGATACAACCGTAGGTTATATTAACTTAGAGAAGGCAAGTTCGTACCCGAACTCGCAGTGGGATGTGGCCGCGGCAGATATTACGAGTTCTACACTGGATTGGGCCGGGCTTTATGTTCCTCGAGGTTGGGCATGGTTTTATATCCCGTCTTCAACTAGCATCGCTCACATTTACTTCAATACCGCGCGAATGGGCGTCGAGATGAATAAGCAGTGCGTAACCACCCACGAGCTCGGGCATGCTTTGGGATTGGCGCATAGTCCGGAAGGCAACTTAATGGACCAGACGTGCCAGATAGGATCGTCGCAGACCAATCTAAGTGCCCAAGACATAAGCGATTTTCGATTGCTTTGGACCCCCGCTCTGCACCCTATTTTCGATCCGCACCGATTGAAAAACATCATTCAATGGCAATAAGTTCCATAGGGTCATCACATAATTAACCATCACCATGAAGAAACGACTATTTATCGTTGGAAGTATCTTGATTTTCGGTGCAATCTATCTCGGGATGAGGGGTGTACAGCAGGTTGGTTTTCAGACACCAACTGACTCAGGCGTAAAGAACATGGGAGAATCCGGCATTGCCGCGACGTGGGCAACTGACTTCAATAACAACCGCAGGTTGGTTGGTTATTACCAAAATGTATTTGCCGGCAAGGTGCTTGCAGAAGCAGGAAGAAGCGATAACTCACTGGGTTTATCAAGAACACAATATGACGTTGAGGTTATTTACAATATCAAAGGTATTGCCGAGGATAGGATTGTTGTGAGCTTGGATTCTACAAAAGGGGATAAACTTGCACCCGGCACAACGTATCTGTTTGGAGCTACTCATCTCCCCGATGAAGCTGGCCCATGGTATTTTGTAGGTTTTCATCCGGCGACTAAGACCGTAGTGAGTGAGCACGCCAACTTGAGTAAGGAGCAATTAAGAGAACTCGTTTTACGACACGCGCGGACATACGAACTACTCAATGCGTATCCGAATGAGATACCATTTGACGGACGCACAACAGGCGAATCTGCCGCTAATTTATTCCAGTCGCTCTCCCAAGCTGAGAAACAGGCAGTCCACAATAAATTTGCTGAACTCATACCTCCCCGTCCTGTGCCAGAGACATTGCCGCCACCGCCACTACCACAAGATACAACAGAAACTTCAGGGAGTAGTTGTCGCGACGGCATAGATAATGACGGAGATAGACTTGTCGATCAGGGCGACCCCAACTGCCGGCCATATTATCGAGAGGACCATCAGGTGAATTGTCGTGACAACAAAGACAACGACCTCGACAACCTCACCGACGCCCAAGACCCCGACTGCGCCCCATTTTATCCGCCTCCACCCCAACCACCAACTCCGCCCCCTCCGCCTCCTATCCACGTTACCTCAACGCCTCCAGCACCTGCTCAGTCATCAACCAGTCAGTGAGCTGTGAGCGCATAGAACAAAGTGGTATGCTTGTATGCATACCACTCGTGGCGAAGCCATCCAGCACCCTCTCCGGCTCCATCGCAACCTCCACCACCTGGTCCAAAGCCGAAGGCCCATATATCGTCTCCTCAACCGTCACCATCAATGCAGGCAAGACTATCACCATTGAACCCGGCACCATCATCAAGTTCAAACCATCTACCTCCCTCATCGTGAACGGAGAGCTTGATGTGAAAGGAGGAGCACTGAGCCCTACCCTCGTATATTTCACCTCCTTCAAAGACGACAGCGTGGGAGGGGATCTGAATGGAGATGGAACTTCAACGGGAGCCGCAGGGGATTGGGGAAATATTCAAATTACCTCCGGCGCGAGCACGACTCTCGCAGGAACCGTCGTGAGATACGGCGGAAACACAGCAGGCAGTACCGTGTACGTTACTGGCGGCACGCTCAATACGAGATATACCGACATCTCCTATGCTTCGGACTACGGGATATACAGCACGGGAGGCGCGACGACGGTAACGGAATCAGCGATACACGATAACGATTACGGCCTGTATATTACCGGCGGGACGGTGACGGTGGCGTCGAGCACGATATACAACAACAGCACAAGCAGTGCTTGGAAGACTGGCAGTCCGACCTCCACAATGAGATTGAACTTCTGGGGTGGGTGGTATCCGCTGGATGATGCCAACAGTTCTACGGAGAACGCCGGACCCTGGCATGCCACGCAGAACGCTTCAGGAACAGGTGCGAAGATTTCTGACTATATTGATGCGGACAATTATTACACGGCGTTCTTGTCACGTCCTGACAATACCGAGTGGTCGCCGCCGGGCGTCAATACAAGCACATCGCCATATATCATGAGAATAGGCAGTTCTACGCCATATGATGCGCAAATGTTAAACGCAATCATTACTTGGAATGACGCGACTGCAAGCTATGTGAATCTCAAGAAATCAACCTCTACATCTGGTTCAGATTGGGATATATATGTAGACGTCGTCAGCTCGACCGTTGGTCAATGGATGGGAAAAGCAGGATTATGGGTTCCTACAACCACACCAAACCAACCTCATATCCTTTTCAATACTTACTATATGGATCCTTATACGAATTCAATGAAACAATGCACTATTACGCATGAGCTTGGGCACGCACTCGGTCTGGCGCATAGTACAGGAAATAATATTATGGATAATTCCACTAGCACTTGCGGTCTTGTATCGCCCAAGACTGACTTGGGTACCCAAGATATAAGCGATTTTGAAATGCTTTGGAGTTCTAAGCTAAACCCCATCTTCGACCCTTATAGAATTAAAGGGATAATCAAATGGTGATATAATCTTGTTAATAATATCAAAAATTCATGAAAAAAAAGTTAAATTTGTTTTATGTCGGAAATCTTTTAGGTGGCATAGTAGTCGGATTGTTAGTTTTTACGATTCCCTATTCGTTAGATGTATTCCCAAGCTTGCCAAAGGCGCTCTTTCCATTTGAAAACATTTATTCACTAATCTTGGAAATCATCAGTGTTTTTTCTTTACCATTTTTCTTGGTGAACTTCTTCATAAAGCGATTTCGAGAACAGCTAAGAAGATTGGGCTCTTCTTTTCTCTTCTTTTCTTTTCTCTTCTTTTCTTTGGGGGTATTCGTATCGACAGCTTTTTTTATGTATGGTGCCTCTCAAATGTTTGCTCACCCGACTTTATTCTAATAAAGAGGGACTACCACCCCTTCCACCTCCCATCCACGTTACCTCAACTCCTTCGGCTCCAGCTCCGAGTTCTACGTCCCAGTAAGAGCGATACGGTAAACGCCCCGAGCGGCGTGCTCGTAGCACGCCGCTCGGGGTCTATTCACGCAGCAATTCGCGCACGGGTTCCATTCGGGCGAGAGTTGGATTATCCTGTCTGTGCATGAAGATACACTATACGACGCCGGTTTGGCATGGGGGATTCGGCGCGTTCTTCGGCGATGCCCTGCGCGAGCTTGGGCACAGCGTCTCGTTTTTCAACGATAACGGCACGAAGACCCAGCGATGGATACAGCGTATCGGCACGCGCATTCCGAAGGTGCAGTATGGCGCGGAAGACGTGTTTCGCAGGGCAGTGAGCCGCGACTGGCTCCAGAGCGTCCGCGACGCGAAGCCGGACCTCATTGTTTTGGAACACGCGCCGAACATCCTGCCCGAGGCGGTCCGCGAAGCGCGAGAGCTCAAGAAACCCATCTTCTACTGGATGGATTCTCCCGCCGCAGGCGCGCAGGCAAAGGACGCCCTCGCGGCGCTCGCGTACGTGGACCGGGTGTTCACGATAGACCGATTCCCGTCCTGGATGACCATCCTCTACGGCGAGCAAGATGCGGTGCACCTCCCGCTTGCTGGCGACCCCAAAGTATTCCATCCGCTCTCGCCGGAGCCGAAAAAGGAATACGACATCGTCTTCGCCGGCAGCTTGCCGCCGCAGAGCGGGGACGGCTATCTGCGCGCAAAGATACTCGCCGACATTCCTGAAAAATACCGTGTTGCCGTCTGCGGCACAGGGCTGGAGTATTGGCACCGCTACTTCCCGGGGCTCAAACAGCGCGTTGTCCAAAGCGGGCGGTTGAGCACGGCGGCGCTGAACGAGTTGTATGCAAAGACGAAACTATTCCTCAACATCCATTCGACGTGGCACTTCACCTCCGTATCCGCGCGGACCTTTGAGGTCGCGCTTGCAGGGCTGTTTCAGCTCGTGGACCATCGCGCGGACCACGACCTCCTCTTCCCGAAGGATTCGCTCGTGACGTTCAGCTCGGCAAAAGAGATACATCCGCTTCTGGACCATTGGCTCGCGCCGGGAATGGACGCGGAGCGTGCAAAGCGCGCGGCACGTGTCCGCGAGTACGTGCTGCAACACCACACCTGGCGCCATCGTGCCCAGCAAATGCTCGGACACCTGCGATCTTCAGGGAACCACACGGCATGAAGGGAATATTAGAGAAGGCAAAGATAGCGGGAGCAGCGTTCTTTTGGCGCATTGGTACGACGTATCTGCGCGGCAAAGGTCTGCAGAAAGTGTGGCCGTTCGGCTACCTCTACCGGACAATAGACGCGACACTGAAGCACCACGAGTGGCCGGAGGTTTACGAGATAGACGGGCACCGCATCGCCGTCCCCGGGCAATTCCGCGCCGCATTCGCCGTGTTCGGCGGCGAGCGCGAGGCCGACACGCGCCGCCTCTTTGAACGCGAGATACCCCGCGGCACGGCGGTCGTGGATGTCGGTGCGAACATCGGCATGCACACGCTGACCTTCGCGCGCTGCGTAGGCCCGGAGGGGAAGGTATTCGCCTTTGAGCCGGGACCGGACAATCTCGTTCTCCTGCGGAAAAATGTTGCAATGAACAACTACGCGAATGTAGACATCGTTCCGAAAGCAGTTGGCGAACGCGCCGGCACGGTGCGGCTCTACATGTCCGAAGCGAATCCGGGCGACCACCGAAGCTACGATCCGCAGGAACGTCTTGCGCACTCAACGGCATTGACCAAGGAAGACAAATCGCTCGTGCTTGAACAAGCAGGCCTCCGTCCGTCTGTTGAGGTGCAGATGGTGTCGCTTGATGAATTCATGAAGGGCGAAAAGCGTCCGGTCAGCTTGGTGAAGATAGACGTGCAGGGCTCGGAGGGGGCGGTCATCGCCGGCATGCGTGGGCTCTTGCAGGCAAATCCTGATATAAAGCTCCATTTTGAGCTGTGGCCCGCCGGCATGCGCCTCTACGGCACGGACCCGGCCGCGCTTCTGTATGACTTGGAGCGCATGGGGTTTGCATTCTACGATGCGAATGAGGATGCGTTCCGACTGACAAAGCACGCCACCGCAATGTCCCCGATCTCCCCGGGCGAGCTGATGGTGCGATGCAAAGACAATCGATCAACTGATGTGTTCGCAAAGCGCCGCACCGGCGGGCGGTGACCAAAGCGTCGCTTGACAATGCGATGCTCGCCGGTAGGATGAGAGGGTTGCGCGCGCGGCGCGGTCGCCGCGCTCTTCATATATCATCCGCTTTTACCACCAGCCACCATGCGTCGGACTTTTAAGAACGCGCTCATATGCGGCGGTTCGGGATTCATCGGATCTAACTTCGTCCGGTACGCATACCGCAAGCATCCGCAGATGCGTATTTTTAATTTGGACCTCCTGACGTATGCGGGAAATCAGGACAATTTAGCGGACATTGCTGCGGAAGACGGGGCGCTCCCCCCGGAGAAGCGCCGCTATCAGTTCATCCACGGGGACATCTGCGACGAGAAGCTCCTGGAGCGCATCTTCTCCGAACACGCATTTGATCTCGTCGTGAACTTTGCCGCCGAGAGCCATGTGGACCGTTCCATTGTGAATGGCTACGACTTCATCCGGACGAATATTGAAGGCGTGCGGTCGCTCATTGAAGCAGTGCGCAAATTCAGCACGACGCGCTTTATCCAGGTATCAACCGACGAGATATACGGGTCGGTTCCTGAAGGGTTCGCGACGGAAGAAACGCCGTTCCGCCCATCCAATCCCTACTCGTCCTCAAAAGCCGGCGCAGACCTCTTGGTGCAGGCATGGATAAAGACACACCAGATACCCGCGCTTATCGTCCGCGGGTCAAATAATTTCGGGCCGTATCAGTACCCCGAGAAGCTCATCCCGCTTGCTATCACGAACATGATAGAAGGGAAGAAGATACCCGTGCATGGAACGGGCGAGCACACACGGAGTTGGGTGCACGTGGAGGACTTCTGCGCGGCGATAGACCTTGTTGCCCACGAAGCGTCTGATTACAGCATCTACAACGCCGGCGGAGCGCAGAAGACCAATTTGGGCGTACTGGAACTGCTCGCGCATCACTTGGGGAAAAACCTCGCCCATCACCGGCAGCACGTCGCCGATCGCCCGGGCGCGGACCTGCGGTATGCGCTTGATTCGTCAAAAATAAAAAACGAGCTTGGTTGGGCGCCGCAGTTCACGCTGGAGAACGCCGCGGCGGACCTCGTGTCGTGGTATGTGAAGCATCCGGATTGGTGGGGGAAGATCAAGGCAACGCAGGCGTTCCAGAAGCATTACCAGGTGCAGTCGCGCGCCCAATATTATTGAGCACGATGCCCGCAAAGAAGAAGATCGGCATCATTGGGGTGGGATACGTGGGCGGCGCGCTCCGGAACTGGTTCGAAGGGAAGCGCGACGAGTACGAGGTATTTCTCTACGACACGGCAAAACGGCTCGGTTCGCTTGCGGAAGTGAACCGCGCGGACACCGTATTCATCGCCGTGCCGACGCCGTTCCATACGGACCCTGCGTCCGGCAAACAGGGATACGACGATTCGGCTGTTGTGGAGTCGCTCACCACCGTCGCCGACGGCAAGGTGGCGGTCGTGAAGTCCACAGTGCTCCCGACATCCACCGAACGGTATCAGAAGCAGTTTCCCGGGAAGACCATCCTGTTCAATCCGGAATTTCTCCGCGCGAAAACGGCGAATGAGGATTTTCTGCGTCCCGACCGGCAGCTCGTCGGATATGCGAACGAGGCGGGCAAGCGCGCTGCGGAAGCGGTCCTTGCAATGCTCCCGCCAGCGCCCTACGCGCGCGTTCTGCGCGCGCGAGAGGCCGAGATGGTGAAGTATTTCAACAACAACTTCCTCGCCGCGCGCGTCGTCTTCGCGAACCAGATGTACGACATCTGCAAAACACTGGATATCGATTACACAGCCGTGAAAGAGGGCGTTGCACAGGATGCGCGCGTCGGCGGGAGCCACTTTGATGTCTTTGACGAGGGATATCGCGGATATGCGGGGGCGTGTCTACCGAAGGATGTGCGTGCCCTCACGGCGTTCGCAAAAGCCGCGGGCGTTGATGTGCGGCTTCTGGAGACGCTTGAGGAAGTGAACGAGGATCTTCGCAGGACGATACGGGAAAGCTAGATTTCTTTGACGTTCGCGCCGCCGCCGACTACAATGAAAGGCGCGAATGGCGAAACAGACCATCTTCATTACCGGCGCGGCCGGTTTTTTAGGCAGTTATCTTGCTGAACGGTTCCTGGAGCGCGGGCACCGGGTGATCGGCGTAGACAATCTTTTGGGCGGCTATTTGGACAACGTACCGCCGGGTGTTGAGTTCCATACACTGGATTGCGCCGACCGCGCGGCGATGACGCGCATCATGGACGGCGTTGACGTGGTCTACCACTGCGCCGCGACGGCATACGAAGGATTGAGCGTCTTTTCGCCGCACCTCGTGACGCGCAATGTGTACGACATCACCGTATCGGTGCTTTCCGCTGGTATCGCCCAGAAGATCAAGCGGTTCGTGCTGTGTTCAAGTATGGCGCGTTACGGCACGCAGGAACGCGTTCCGTTCACGGAGGACATGACGCCGAAGCCGCAGGACCCCTACGGCATCGCGAAGTACGCTGCGGAACTCACGGTACGGAACCTCTGCGAAACGCACGGCATCGAGTATGTTATCGCCGTCCCCCATAACATCATCGGCCCGCGACAGAAGTATGACGATCCGTATCGGAACGTCGCGTCCATTATGATCAATCTTATGTTGCAGAACCGTCAGCCGGTGATCTATGGCGACGGCGAGCAGAAACGGTGCTTTTCGTTCGTGCAGGACGTGGTGGACCCCCTGGAAAAAATGGCGTTCGATCGGAGCGTGGTGGGGGAGGTGGTGAACGTCGGGCCGGACGAAGAGTTCATCACGATCAATACGCTCGCCGAGACCGTCGCAAAGCTGCTGGATTTCCCGCTGAAGCCCGTGTATATGCCCGACCGGCCGAACGAAGTGAAGCTCGCAACCTGCAGCGCAGAAAAAGCGCGCAAGTTGCTCGGCTACAAGACCACAACGACCTTGGAGCACGGCCTGCGCGACATGATCGTCTATATCCAGACGCGCGGCGTGAAACCCTTTCGGTACCACTTGGACTTGGAGATCGTGAGTCCGAAGACCCCGCGCACGTGGAAAGATAAGCTGTTTTAGGGCGCCGCTTTCATGACGAACGGCAAGCGTATCACGATCGTCGTACCAGCGTATAACGCCGAGAAGACGCTCGTCTCGGTCTTTGAGCGCATCCCACAGGAGGTGTGGGACGCAGGCACTTCGGTCATCATCGTGAATGACGGAAGCACCGACGGGACAAGGCAGAAGATAGCCGAGATACGCTCGCGATGGGGCGACCGGATATCGATGTTAGACAAGCCGAAGAACGAGGGTTACGCGCGTGCGCAGAAAAGCGCGTTCGCTGAAGCTGTTGCGCGCGGCGCGGATATCGTGGCCTTGCTCCATGCAGACGGCCAGTATGCGCCGGAAATGTTGCCGACGCTGCTGCGGCCGTTCGCCGAGGAGGGCGCTGATATCGTCCAGGGCTCGCGCATGATGCGGAAACGCGACGCGTTGCGCGGCGGGATGCCGCTCTATAAGTGGATCGCGAACATCGTGCTGAGCACAATGGAGAATCTGGTCTACGGGCTCCGTTTTGCGGAGTACCACTCGGGATACATGCTCTACTCGCGGAAGGCGCTGCAGACCATTCCGTTCATAAAGCTATCGGACACGTTCCATTTTGACGGCGAGATGCTTTTGGTTGGCGCAAAGAAAGGGCTGGGCGTTACGGAACTGCCCATTCCGACCCGCTATGCGGACGAAGTGAGCCACCTGAAGCCCATCCAGTACGGCTTGAACATCTTGAAGATCATGTGGCGGTATCTGCGTGGCTATTATGATTTCTAATATGGAACCTACCCGGAACATCTGGCCGAACGTCCTCGCGGGCATCGTGCTCGCGCTTGCGGTGATGACCGCGGCGTTCGGCGCGACGGGGCACTCGCTGAACGGCTATCACGACGCGTCGTTCTTCATCCCTCCGGCGATAAACTGGGCGATGGGCGACGGGCTCATGAACCCACTGACCGACACGCGCACGTCCTGGGGCGACCCGACGGGCGCGGACCGGTATCTCTATTTCCCGCCGCTCCTGCAGCTCGTCGTGGGGACGCTCATCTCGCCCTCGTTCGCCATGCCGCTGCCGCAGCAGGCGATGACGGTGATGGGTTTTTTCGCCGCAGCAGTCGCGCTTCTCGCGGGCACGTTCTTCTTCCGCGTCGCGACGTCCGGCGGCACGCCGCTCACGGGATACGGCGTTCTGCTCATCACGGCATCGCTCTGTATCATCTTGCGTTCCGTATGGAATAATATGGCGCGCCCGGAGAACCTGGAAGCCGTCTTGCTGCTCATTGTTTGTCTTATCGTACTCGCCGCGAAGCGCGAGCGGACGGTGCTTGCGGCGTGCGGTGTCGCAGTTGGTCTCATGCCCGCGATCCATCCGTTCGGCGCGATGTTCTCGCCGCTTCTCGTGGGACTCTACATCTCGTTCCGGTATCCGTGGCGCGAAGCGCTCACGAAGCTTGCGATGGTAGCGGGCATCGCGCTCATGACGTATCTCCTCGTCATGCAGTTCTCGCCGTACAGCATTGCGGAAACGCTCCAGGGCGTATCGCGCCACGCGGACCTTGAGGTCGCGAAGATAGAACTGCGGAACGCTGCTGCATTCTTGAAGAGCACGTATGCGCTTTCCTACGCCGTCGTTGGCGTATTCCTCGCGTTCGCGGCGTTCCGGCTCTTTGTGCGCATCCGCGGCGAGATCCGTTCGCTGCCGCTCTTTCTGCTTTTTGCCGCGGCGCTCGCGGGACTCTTGGTGAAGATGGTCTTCATGGGCACGAAGACCTACTACGCGACACTTTTTGCGCTCATCGTGTTCGCGTTCATCGTCAGATATCTGACGCAAGGCGCGCTTCCGCGCTGGGCGCGATACGGAGCGCTCGCGTTTCTCGTCCTCTTCGCGCTCATCTCACTCAAGACCGTATTCGCGTTCCCAGCATATCTGGAGCGGGGGATGGGCATCGCCGAGGCGCGCGAGGAGTTCGCTCCGATCTTGGCGCAATATCCCAGTGATGAAGTGTTCGTCGCGGGGAACTTGTGGGTGATTTCAGAAGAATATAGCCGGATGCACTACTCGGGAGACGTTCTTCCATTAGTCGTGTTGCCTGAACGTCGGTTGATGGTCCTGGACCGCACGTATCTGCGCGGGGAGAATGGTTCGGAAGTTGCGATCCCGCAAGAGGCCGAGGGGTGCGCGCTCATTGTTGACCACCTGACTCGCGGCGTGCCGCGCATCCTCGGCGTGCAACTCACGAACACCATGCCGGGATACGGTTTCGCGGCGTACGAGTGCGGTGGAGCCGGCGCAGAAGATTGACTTTGTAGAATTTTTCTACTATAATATTGCCCAGCTATCTGCCGGGCGGGTGTTCGGCAGGCTTGAGGAGGTGCGCCGATGAGCGCATTCGAGGAATATCGGGAACGGTTCCAGGAGTTCTACGATGCGGTGAAGCGTCTGCACGAGACGTCCAAGCGGCCGCATCGCGGCCACGGACTGGATCACGACGTGACGGTCGCTGCGCTCGCCATCTGGCTCGCGCCGGACGCGCGGACCGCGGAGCTCGCATTCTGCGCCGGCCTGCTCCACTCGGTGGATCGCATCGTGGAGAAGGGGGCGTACGTGCGAGACATCGTGGCGGCGCATCTGGAGTACCTGCCGAGCGGATACTTCACACGGGAAGAGCTGGACGACATCTTTGAGTCGGTCATGCGACACCGAGAGCCGCGCGACGACGACTCGCTCGTCCAGTGCGTCCTGATGGACGCCGACCGCCTTGCGAACATCATGCTCTCGGTTGTGATCCGTGCGGCACAGCTCTATGCCGAAGTGCCGGCCATGGAGTTCGGGTACCTCGCTGGGAGACGGAATCCCAGAACGACATGGGATGAGCCGTGCTCGGCGTTGGACGGCGTACGCGTTTGCTACGAGATGCTCCACCCGATGCGGACCCCACGAGGCCGCGACCTCGCGAATCGTTACGCCGCGCAGCTCGCGGTCTTCGTCGCCGGCGTGGAGAAGCAGTACGCCGACCTCGGCCTCGTCGGCATCACGCTCTAGCGTTGACAATCTGTTAGATAAGCTGAAAGGAGAAAAGCATGCTCGCAACGACCAGGGAGTCGGCGGAAGCGTTGGAGGCGAAGTCCGTGGCAGAACAGGCGATGAACATCCTCGCCGCGAAAGTGAGCGGGGAGCTGGCGGTGGAGTGGCTCTTCCGGGATGTCGCCATCGACCCGATGGAGGCGTGCTGGGGATATGCCGTGCGCGTGCGCCCGCCAGGGAAGCGGTTGGGGTTGTTCCCAAAGCGTCAAGAGGTGCTCTGTCTCATGCACGTGGAGAAGCCACGCATGATCTCGTCGGCGAACGCCGAGGTCAAGGAATTCCTCCGGCGTAACTTGAGAGCCCCGGGCTGGGGGTTCATGAACTGACCATCAACAGCTTCGGTAATTCGGCCTCGCGTGGACACGCTCCGCGCGAGGCCGTTTTCATTGATTCGCTCTGACTTCCGTACTACACTAGGCCCATTATGAAGAATGAACGGCCGGTACTCGTGACCGGCGGAGCAGGATTTATCGGTAGCCATCTACTGCATCGGCTCGTGCGGGACGGGCGGCCGGCGGCAGTGCTCATAAGAGAGACGACGGACACGCACCGCATCGCGGACATCTTGCCGCAGCTCGCGGTCGTCCGTGACGACATGACGGACGCCCCGCGGCTCAAAAAACTTCTCACCGAACTGAACCCGTCGGGCGTGTTCCACTGCGCGGCATCCAATATTAAGCAAGGCGTTGCTGCGGCGGAGGATGAGCTTATTCGCGCGAACATCGGAAACACTATCCGCTTGTTCCAAGCGTTGGAGCACGTGGATTACGCGTTCTTCGTGAACAGTGGGAGCTATTTAGAGTATGGAACGCACGAGACGCCGCTCAAGGAAAGCGACCGATGCGAGCCGCTCGAAATATACGCACTGACCAAGCTCGCGATGACGCTCTACGGGCAAACGGTCGCGCGGAACGCGGGAAAGCCCGTGGTCGCGCTTCGCATCTTCTCGCCGTATGGACCGCAGATGGAAGAGGGCCGCCTCGTGGAAGCGGTCGTCCGCAAGGCGTTGCGGAACGAGGACATTACGCTCACAAGTCCCGACGTGAGCCGCGACTTCATTTTTATAGACGATCTCGTTCAACTCTACATGCAGGCGGCGGAACATGCCGGCAAGCTTGCGGGAGAAGTGTTGAATGCCGCGTGCGGTAAGGCAGTGACGCTCAAGGAGCTCGTAGACGTTACATTTACGCTGACCGGCTCGCGGAGCAAGCTGGTGTGGGGCGGCGCGAAGGCCGTGGCGTACGACAAAGGATGCCAGCAGGCGAACATGACAAAAACCTTCGCCGCGCTCCCGTGGCGGCCGGCATGCGACCTGCGGATGGGCATTGAGCGGATGACAGAATGGCTCAAGGTGAGATAGAATGGACTAACAAGAGAACGATACTTTCATGGGACAAAAACACACACGGGAAGGACTCCGGGTTTCTTACGCCCGGACGGTATATGGGAAGGAGGAGGTGAATGCGGTGCTCCGCGTATTGAGCAATCCCGAGAAGATCGTGGCTGGGCCGAACGTCCGCGATTTTGAGCTTGCGACTGCGAAGCTCTTCGGCAAGAAGTATGCGGTGATGACGAACTCGGGCTCCTCGGCAAATCTCATCGCGCTTGAAGCGTTGGATATCCCACGCGGCGCAGAGGTCATCACGCCGGCGCTCACGTTCTCTACGACTGTCGCACCGCTTTTGCAGAAAGGGTTGAAGCCGGTCTTCGTGGACGTCAAGTTGCGCACGTATAACATCGACGCTGCGAAGATAGAACGGAAAATAACGCGAAAGACAAAAGCGCTCATGATACCGTCGCTCATCGGGAACTTCCCGGATCTCGCGAAACTCCAGCGCATCGCGAAGAAACACAAGCTATGGTTCATTGAGGATTCCTGCGATACGATCGGCGGGAAGTTTCGCGGGAAACGGAGCGGTGTGTATTCCGACGTATCCACAACGAGTTTCTACGCTTCGCATATTGTGACTGCCGCCGGTGGCGGGGGAATGGTCTGTTTTCATGACCCGAAGCTTGCGCAAAAAGCGAAAGTCCTGGCGAACTGGGGGCGACAATCAACACTCTTCGGATTCTACGAGAAGTCCGAGGAGATCAAGCGGCGGTTTACGAGCACGCTGAACGGTAAACCCTATGACGCAAAATTCCTCTTTACGGAGATTGGCTACAACTTCCAGCCACTTGAACTGTCGGCTGCGTTCGGCCTTGAGCAACTGAAGCGTCTGCCGAAGTTCGCCGCGCTCCGCCGTCGGAACTTCGACGAGCTGCTCAAATATTTCAAGCAGTATGAACACTACTTCGTCTTGGCGGAAGAGCCGGCGAACGCCGAGGTGAACTGGCTTACATTCCCGCTCATTGTGCGGAAGGAAGCGCCGTTCACGCGCTTCGAGATAACGAAATATCTGGAGGAACAGAACATTCAGACGCGTCCGGTGATGACCGGGAACATTATGCGCCAGCCGGGCTTTGAGCATGCGCTTCGCCACGAGAACCCGGACGGTTATCCCGTCGCAGACCGCGTGATGCAGAACGCGTTCCTCATCGGGTGCCATCAGGGCATCACTTCGAAGCACATCGCGCGCATAAAACAGGTCTTCGGAGCGTTCCTTGCGCGCTACCGTTGAGCTTTTCATGATCATTGAAGAAACTGGGCTTGCGGGACTCCTCGTCATAACACCCGAGGCGATTCCCGACGAGCGAGGGTATTTCATGGAGCTTTTCCGGCAGGATCGCCTCGTGGAGCGCGGCGCGCCGATCGCATTCGTTCAGCAGAACCTTTCGTCATCCAAGGCAGGTGTTGTTCGCGCGCTTCATTTCCAATGGGATAAGCCGCTCGGGAAATTTGTGCGCGTCATCGGCGGGAAGGCGTTCGCCGTCGGCGTAGATATCCGCAAGAAATCGCCGACCTTGGGCAAGTGGTTTGGCCTGGAGTTAGGCGCGGAGAACCGCAAGGCGCTCTACTGTCCGCCGGGATTCGCGTTCGGATTCTGCACGCTTGAGGCGCCGGCCGATGTGCAATATCTTTATACCGCATTGCGGAACGCGAACGCGGAATCAAGCATCCGATGGAACGACCCAGATATCGGTGTTGCGTGGCCGGTCAAAGACCCCATTCTCTCCGAAAAAGATGCGGCAGCGCAGAGCTTCAAAAAGTGGCTTGCTCGTCCGGAATCAGATCTGTTCTCGTAATTGAGAATCGCTTGACGTAACGCCGCCAGAAGTTGTATTCTGTGTGGGATTTTTCGGACCACTACCATGAAAAAACAAGCTACAAAACGGCCCCGAGTGATCGCCCAACGGAAGCATGCCGCACCGTCACGCCGCCGGGCCGCAAAAGCGAAAGCCGCAGAGCCGATGCCGTTCTATGCGAGAAAGCGGATACTCATCACCGGTGGCACAGGTTCGTATGGCCAGGCAGTGACCGCAGAGCTCCTGAGGCACGACCCTGCCGAAGTACGCATTATGAGCCGCGGCGAGAACGCGCAAGTGGAAATGGCGCGTGATTTTGCGGATCCGCGCCTGCACTTTTATATCGGTGACGTACGCGACCGAGAACGCTTAGCAGAGGTCATGCGGGGGATGGACGTGGTATTCCACCTTGCGGCATTGAAACATGTGCCCGTTGGCGAGCAGCACATCTGGGAGTTCGTACTGACGAACGTGGTTGGGACTCGGAATGTGATCGAGGCAGCGAAGGCAAGCGGAGTACCCCGCGCGGTTCTTATTTCATCCGACAAAGCTGCCGACCCGTCTAATAATTATGGGTATACGAAAGCCATCGCCGAAAAGATGTTCATCGCAGCGAACGCGCACTCGCCCGAGACAAAATTCGTCTGCGTCCGTTCCGGGAATCTCACGGGAAGCCACGGGAGCGTTGTGCCGCTGTTCCGCGAACAGATCAGGCGTCGGAACAAAGTGACGATAACTGATGAACGGATGACGCGATTTTTGGAGATACCTCAGGACCTCGCGACGTTCGCGCTGCGTATGGGCGTGGAAGGAAGGGGTGGCGAGATATTCATCCCGAAAATGGCCGCGGTTGATGTCGGAACGCTTGCTACAGTGATGATCAAGGAGTTAGGAAACGCGCGAACGAAACGTGAGCGCATCGGTGCGCGGCCGGGAGAGAAATTCCATGAAGTGCTCGTGTCGCAGGATGAGATGGGGCGGATATGGGAATTCCCCAGGCATTTTGTCGTGTTACCGTACAAATTCCTTGCGGACCACATGCCTCAACTTGCCGAGTATCATGTCTCCGGTGGAACGCTTGTTACGGGGCAGGTATATAGTTCTGAGAACGCGGAGAAGCTGAGTCATGCCGCGCTTGCCCGGCAGCTTCGCAAACTCGGGCATCTTGCGTAGAATAGATACAGGGGGTGCACCCCCGATACAAAAACATATGCATATTGATCGCACAGCGCGGCTTCTCGTGGTCGCTCCGCATCCTGACGATGAAGCAGATGGCGTCGGCGGGCTTATCGGCAAAGTAAAGAAGGAGGGCGGAAAAGTACTTATCCTCTACATGGGGGTAGGCGACAGCCGTCAGCTTGTTACCGGGAAGACGCGCGGAGCCGATCGTTTGAAGGAGGTTGAAGCGGTAAAGAAGCTCACGGGCGCGGATGTGCGCGTGCTGTATGTGCAGAAAGACCATGTAAAGCTCGACGCTATCCCGCAGAAAGACATCGTGGAGCGCCTAGACGACCTCTTGGAGGAGTTCCGTCCCACCATAATGGCTGTGCCGGCGTCGTCCAGCTATAATCAGGACCATCGCGCGACGTTCGACGCATGCATAGCTGCACTTCGGCCAACTCCGCGCTCCGCGCGGCATTTCGTGGACCACGTGCTGGAATATTTTGAGCCGTATACCTGGAGCTCCCGTCCTCAGCGGACGCCGAACGCGTATCTGGATCTGAGCGAAAAATTTGGAAAAGGCAACTTGTTGGATTTCAAAGTACAGCTTTATCATTGCCACACGACACAGGTGCGGAAAGACCCGTTTCCCCGGAGCGTAGAGAATATGGAGCGCCTGGCGCGCATATATGGCAAGGAGATGGGCGGAACGCTCGCAGAGGCGTATCACGTGCTCCGGACGACGCTCTGAACGCTCGCATGGAAGAGAAGAATACCACCGCAACGTTCAACGCGGCAGCTCCGCTCGTGAGCGTGTGCCTCATGACGTACAAACGCCCGCACTACCTTCGCGGGACGATAGAATCGTGGCTTGCGCAGACATTCAAGGATTTTGAGCTCATTATTTCCGACGACGACCCGCAGGGCGTGGAATCCCGCGCTATCGCCGAGGAATATGCGCGCAAGGATCCGCGCGTGCGGTATTTCCAGCAGAAAAAGAACTTGAACGCGCCCGGTTGCTACAAGTTCATCGTGCAGCAATCGCGTGGGGAGTATTTTATCTGGGCTTCCGATGATGATCTATGGGATAGGCAGTTCTTAGAAGATTGCCTCGCGGCATTCCGCGCGCGCCCTGAGTTATCCTTGGTCTTCGCGGATATGGTGGATATTGATAAGGATGGCCGTGAATTCAAGCACATCGACCCGCGGGACTATATGCCGACGGCAAACGAGCTCTACGAGCGTCTCAAACAGCACATGCTGCTCTATATGGACGATGGCAAGCTCCAACTCATCTTCGGGCTCTGGCGCCGGAACGCAGTGCTCCGTGAGCCGCTCTTTGGTCCCCATGAGCGCGACGATCGATATCCTTATTATTGGGGTTTCGATAATTATCTCGTCTTTCGAAGTATCACGAACGGGCCGGTGGGATTCGTGCCGCAGAAACGATTCTTTAGGCGTTCGCGGGTGCTGGATGAATACCGTCCGCCGCGATGGTTCCTGCCGCGGCTTGCCGTAACGGTCGCTCGCCGATTGGAAAAGATCTTTGCCTCGCCATACTTCTGGTACGTCGCGCGTCACATTGCGAGTGCGCCGGGGCTGTCATTCGGGGAGCGGTTGAAATTACAGCTGTGGAACATCTTGGTGATGATGCGCTTGTTCTTCTCACGAAAGATATAGACAATAGGTGCATATGCGCCGCATCACCCAGCCGATATCGAGAGTACTCTACGCCATGGGGCGAACGCTTTTTGGCGGATTGCATCTCAAAAAGCGGTTTCCCGTGGTGGCGCGCCTGCAAGAGTTCCTCGCCGGTAGGGCACGGGCATCTGTCGTTGAGGTGAACGGATACACGCTCCAGGTTGATGTTCGCGAAGGCATAGACGCTACGAAGTTTGAGGAGCGGACGACAGACGTCATGCGAAAATTGGTCCGCACAGGAGACACGGTATTAGATATCGGCGCGGATATCGGTTACTACGCGTGCCTTGCGGCGAAACTCGCCGGTCCGTCGGGACGCGTCTTTGCGTTTGAGCCGAATCCGCGAAGCTTCGGGTTCTTGGAGAAGAATATTGCAACGAATGGCTTTGCGAACGTCACCCTTGTGCCGAAAGCGCTTTCCGACAAACGCGGTTCGTTGCCGTTCTACGAGAACGGCCCGCACAGTTCCCTCGGTTATGACCGATTTGCGGAAGGTGCACCATCGCGCATGGTGGAAGTTTTGCCGTTAGACGAATTTTTCTCCACTCAAACTCCGCGCATAGCTGTCGTGAAGATTGATGTAGAAGGTTCAGAAGGACGGGTCTTGCGCGGTATGCGGAATGTGCTGGCGAAAAATCCAAACGTAAAGGTGATCATGGAGTTCTACCCCATGCTCCTCGCACAGGCGGGGGAGGATCCGCAGGAATTCCTTGCGGCATGGGCAGCACTCGGATTTGTGTTCTACGACATTGAGGTGGACATCGATCGTCCTGTGACAACGGACGAGCTTTTGGAGCGCTATCCACGAGAGAACGAGCGAATGACCAACCTGTTGCTCAAAAAAGGATGAGAATTGCGCTTGTTTGTTTCAATCTGAGCTGGCAAGCCGGCGGCGTGCGGCTTATCTACGAGGAAGCGCATGCGCTCACGCGCTTGGGGCATACGGTCGCGTTATATGCGCCGGAGTTTGACGAGCAAGTATATCCGGAACTGCGGCGGGGGATAGACATCCGCATCGTGCGTCCAGAGCGTCCGCTCGTGTGGCAATACGCAAGCGCGGGGCTTTGGGGGCGCATCCGAGAAAAACGCGAGCAAGTCCGCCGTTTGGACGACGCTGCACGCCGCATTGCTGCGGCGATAGACGCCGATACCGACCTCGTGAACCTGCACGACTTTGCATATCGCGTCGCACCATACGTTCGTCCGCGCGTTTCGCGAGCGAAGCTTGTGTGGTACATGGCAGACCCGCCATACCAATACTTACCGAAAGCAAACATGCTCTACGATTGGGCAAGCCGGGCGTGGAATATGTATGCCGACATGACTGAACGCAAGGCGTTCGCAAGTTTGGACGCCGCAGTGACGCTCGTGAAACGAAATCAGGTGTGGCTTGAGGCGCGCGGCGTGCGAACGTCCATCGCGTGGACCGGCATTGATGTCAAAGCATTCGCGGCGCCGGTGCGGAATATGGACGGCAAAGGGCAAGTCACGCTCATGACGGTCGGTGCGCTCAACAAATATCGTCGGTTTGAGGACGCGATAGATGCCGTTCGTATCCTCCACGAGGAGGGTCGGAACGTGCGTCTTGTTGTGGTATGCAAGAACATCTGGGGACAGGACGAATATCTTGCGGAACTCCGACGGTTCGTGGCCGAGCGGAAGCTTGAACCGCACGTTCGGCTCATGCCCGAGGGGGCGAGCGAGGACGAGCTCAAAAAACTCTACGCGACGAGCCACATATTCATATTGCCCATCCACCTCCCGCCGCCGCGGAACGGTTTCGGCTGGCAGATGACGGCTTTTGAGGCGCTCGCGGCAGGGTTACCGCTTATTGTTTGCCGCACGAACGACGTGATGGAAGCGCTTCGGGACGGCGAAACCGCGCTCGCCGTTGACCCGATGTCGCCGCAGCAGATAGCAGACAAGGTGAAGATGGTTGTGGACGACTCTGAGCTCTATAAAAAAATAGCCACGGCGGGTCAGACGTTCGTGCAGGAAAACATGTCCTGGGAAAAATTCGCGCAGGGCATTGTTGACGCGATGATCTGAGCGTCACAATCAGATGAAATGATTGTTGTGCGATTGTAGGGCCGCTTATATACTTTGGGATAATGCTAAGAAAGAAAAAAGCGTTAGTAACTGGCGGGACCGGTTTCATCGGCTCTAATCTCGTGCGTACGCTGGACGCGCAAGGATGGGACGTCATAGTAACTGGGAGTGATGCAGAACAAAAACTGTCTGGGTTCCGAGGTCCCATACTCCAGCCGACATTCCACGATATCGATTGGGAAAAGATCGGCTCCATTGATGTCCTATTCCACCAAGCAGCCATTACGGATACCCTTGTGACCGACCGTGAAAAGATGTTCTTCGTGAACGTAGAGGCGGTGAAGCCGCTTTTCGCCAGTGCAGTCAATGCCGGCTGCCGACGCATCGTGTATGCATCGTCAACCGCAGTCTACGGGAACGTTCCGGCGCCGTATCGCGAGGACGGCCCACTTGCTCCGCTTAATCCGTACGGCGAGTCAAAAAAAGCGCTGGACGAGTTCGCGATGCGATTCGCAGGCGGAAACCCAGACACAATTGTTGTCGGTTTGCGATATTGCAATGTATACGGACCCGGGGAAAGCCATAAGGGCAAAATGGCAAGTATGGTATATCAGCTTGCCCGGCAAATGAAAGTCGGAGACCCAAAGATTTTTAAGTATGGCGAGCAGAGGCGCGATTATATCTACGTAAAGGACGCCGTTCGCGCAAATCTCCTCGCTGCGCAAGCCGGTGCGAGCGGTACTGTGAATTGCGGATTCGGAAAAGCGCGGACGTTCAACGACGTCATTGCGACGCTGAATCGCGTGATGGGCACCACGCGGAAACCGGTCTATATCGATAACCCATACGCTGCGACCTATCAAACATATACCGAATGCGATATGACACGTGCAAAAGAACTCATCGAATTCGTGCCGGAGTACGATCTAGAGCGTGGCATCTCGGATTATGCTATGTCAGGAGCGCTTTCGTAACGTCCGGGCGATACGCCCGATGATGTTCGTCGTCGATTTCCCGGCGATGGTCTTGAGGAGTACGATCTTTCCGCCGGCACGCCGAACGACGTCACGTTCGACGATCTGACTCATCGGTCGATCACCGCCTTTCACGTGCACGTGCGGACGGACCGCCGCGAGCCAGCGGTTCGGCGTCGGTTCAGAGAAAATGAGGACATAATCGACCGGCCGAAGTGCGGCAAGAACCTCGGCGCGTTCGCGCGCGGTCACGATAGGCCGCCCTGGGCCTTTGAACGAGCTTACCGATGCGTCGGAGTTTACGCCGACAATGAGGAGGTCGCCAAGCGCTCGCGCGGCTTCCAGATTGTGGATGTGGCCGACGTGGAGGATGTCGAAGCAGCCGTTCGTCGTAACGACGCGCTTGCCTGCCCAACGAGCCCGCCGCGCGATGCGTGCGGCTTCGGTAAGCGTGACGATGCGTTTTGTGGCCATGTGCGTCATGATATTGTCATCATACGGAAGGTATGACATTCTTACAATCGTTATGGAAGCTCCCGAACGACATCCCAAGGGTTGGGGGGAGGAACAATGGATAGCGAATAACCCCCAGTATTGCGGGAAAAAGCTTTTGCTCGATAAGGGGAAGCGGTGCAGCGTCCATTATCACAAGCTGAAGGATGAGACGTTCTATGTGCAGAGCGGCGCCGTGCAGATGGATACCTACCCGTTTGGATATCCCGCGGAGCCGATTCGCCGCATGATGCGCGCCGGGGAGTCCATACACATCCCACCTGGGTTGCCGCACCAGTTCACTGGCGTGGAGCAGAGCGAGGTATTTGAATTCTCTACAGAGCATCGTGAAGATGATACGTATCGCCTCGCGAATGGGGATTCGCAATTACATACATGAGCACAAAAACGTCCATAATCGATCAGTTTACAAAAAAAACCATTCTTGTAGTTGGTGATGTGATGCTTGATGCGTTCGTGCGTGGCGATGTGGAGCGTATCTCACCAGAAGCACCAGTGCCGGTAGTGGTGGAACGCGAGCGAAGTGGACACCTGGGCGGCGCGGGAAACACGGCGGCAAACGTCGCTTCTCTCGGTGGAAAGGCAATCTTACTTGGGGTTGTCGGGAATGATACTGCTGGAACGGAGCTCGGTCGACTCGCGAAGGCGATGAACATCGCAACGCACTTAGTTCGCGACCCGCACCGCGTGACGACCGTCAAGACGCGCATAGCTGCGCGGAGGCACCAATTACTTCGCTTGGACCATGAAACACCGGGGGGTCTTACTCGAGGAGCGGAGACCGCAGTGCTTAAAGAGATCGCCCGGCTCGACCCAGTTGATTTCATTGTTGTATCCGACTACGCAAAAGGAGTAGTGACCCCGCGTGTGGTTTCCGCGCTCCGCAAGCGATTTGGAGGAAAGCGTATCATTGCCGATTGTAAGCCCCAACATGCCACGTTCTTCCGCGGCATCGCAGCAGTCACCCCGAACATTGTTGAAACACGAGCGCTCGTGGGGATAAACGCGACGACGGCACAAACCGCCCGTGAGGCAGCAGAGGCACTTCGGAAGAAATTCAATGCGTCCGTAGTGCTCACGCGGGGTGAGCATGGCATGACCGTGGGCGATATCGCTCGCAAGGGAGCGGTGCATATTCCGTCGAACGCGCGTGAGGTGTTCGACGTGACGGGTGCGGGCGATACGGTCGCCGCAGTACTTGCGCTTGCGCTCGCCTCGGGCGAGCCGCTCCTTGTTGCAGCGCGTCTCGCGAACACTGCCGCGGGTCTCGTAGTGAGCCGCGAGGGAACGACGGCGCTCACTGCCGGCGAACTAAAACGCGCGCTGGCGCGGCCTGCGTAAATGAGGATGCTCGGCAGCGTTTTGAAATTCATCATCAAAACAAAGCTCGTAACGCCACTCCGAGCGGCGCTCGTGGCGCTTTTTGCTCCGGCGCCGAACCGCGTTGGCTGGGATAAGCGGCTGCTCATCATCAATCTGGAGGCGCTCGGCGACCTCGTGTTGTTTACATCGGTCCTCAAGCACTATAAGCGGCGTTTTCCCGACACACATATCACATTGCTCATCAAACAGGGTACGGGTTTTGAGGTATTTGCTGCGGGATATTATGTAGACGACATCGTGCTTGTTCCATACTCCTCATTTGCGATGAACCCACTGATTGGTCTGCGCATAATCAGCGATCTCCGTCGCCGTGGATTTTCGCGAGTCATCAATCATGATTTCAGCGCTTCAGAAATTATGGGCAAGATAATTGCCACATCGCTCCGAGCAAATGAGGTTGTCGGGTATGAGGGTATGAAGTTCGAATATCGAAATCCCTTTGACTTTCAGCAGTCGCGCAACCTACGTATCGTCCGTGACCAGTATCTACCCAGATACACGAAAGTCATCCCCGCGATTTCGGATAATAGTGACCCCAGTGGGCGCTTACCACACGTCATCAGTCACTACATCATCATCTATGAAGGAGCAACAGGTTTTGCAGAACAAGATTACGCAACCGAATTGCCACGCCTCGGCGATACGGTTGCGGCGCGTGAGAAGTTCGGGCTTGTTGGTGAGGACTACGCCTTAGTGAACGTTGGTGCAAGCGTTGCCTATAAGCGGTGGCCTAAGGATCGATTTGCGGCGATGGCGAGGATTCTTTCAGCACGAAAGATTACGCCGGTATTTGTGGGTGCATTTGCCGATGCGGAGGCATCTGCGGCGGTCACGCGTCTTATTCAAGAAAAACACATGGATATCACGGGAAAAACATCCCTTGGGGAGCTCGTTGAGCTTATGCGAGGATCAATAGTGCTTCTTACGAACGACACTGCGAGCATACACATTGCAGTAGCAATCAAGCACCCCTCCATCTGCGTTACGGGAGGTGGGCAGTACGGTATGTTTCAGGACTATGGCTATCCGGATACGAATGTGTGGGTTGCTGCGCTGTCTCCGTGTTACGGTGATAATTGGCGATGTGGCCGCGATTTGCCGCCAAACGAACCATCGCCATGCATCGCTGCAATTTCAGTGCCTATGGTTGAAAAGCAACTTTCACGTTTGTTATCGCGCGTCCGACAAAATCCGCCACCCTCCGTAGGGCTATTTGGGATGTGCGCATGAAGGTCCTCTATGCCGGTATCGAAGCGGAGAACTACGACCCGAAGCGGTCGCCGAGCTTTGAGCAAGTGAATTTTCTGGGAACGCTTGCGCGTATGCCAGGCGTTTCTGTTCTTGCGCACCCGTTCGACCGCATCCTCGCGATGGGCAAGCGTATGTGGAACGAAGAATTGTGGCACTTGGTAAAGCGTGAACAGCCGGAGATGCTTTTCGTGTTCATGTATACCGATGAATGCGAGCCGGCAGTTCTGGAGCGTATTCGCAAGGAAACAACAACGAAGACCGTTGCATGGTTTGCGGACGATTACTGGCGATTTTGGAACTATTCGCGCATCTGGGCCCCATATTTTACGCTCGCGGTGACGACGGCGCCGCAGGCGGTCGCATGGTACAAGAATGCTGGCATACAGAATATTTTTCTCTCGCAATGGGCGGCGAATCCGAACGCCTACTGGCCGGTTGAAACGACCGGTGAACGCGATATCGACGTGGCGTTTATCGGGCAGTGGAAACGGCCGCGAGAAGAGGCGGTGCGAGCGTTGCGCAGCGCAGGATTTCGCGTGGAGGCGTTCGGGCTCGGCTGGCCATCGGGCCGCATATCGCCCAAGCAGATGATGGACATCATCGGTCGCAGCAAGATGATGCTCAACCTGAACGACCGTCCGTCGCGGTTTGATCCATGGGTGCTCGGGCGACTATTCTTCATGAAATCGCGGAACCGCATCGTGCCGGACCGCCACATCGTGCGGAACGCGCAGGCGTGGTGGCATTTCGCTGAGTCGCATATTCACGCACGTATTTTTGAGCTCGCGGCGTGCGGCGCGTGCGTCGTTTCCGGATACACCGCTGGCGTGGAGCAATACTACGAGCCCGACCGCGAAATGGCGTTCTTCCGCACGCATGCAGAATTGGTGGAAAAAGTTCGCTATTATCTCGAACGTCCGGAAGAGCGCGAGCGTATGGCGCGAGCCGCGTATGAACGAACACTGCGCGAACATACCTACGAAGAACGCTTCCGCGCCATCATGAACGAATTACCCTTGCGGTAAGTGAGCCATGTCGCAGCCCCTTGTCTCCATTATCATCCCGTCGTGGAACACAGCGCGCTATGTCCGCGAAGCGGTGGACTCTGCGCTCGCGCAAATCTATCCGAACTGTGAAATTATCGTGGTTGACGATGGTTCCACCGACGACACGAAGGCAGTGTTGGAGCCGTATATCAACGCGAAAAAGATAACGTACATCTACCAAGCGAACGCAGGGCTCTCTAGCGCGCGTAACACCGGCATCAAGGCAAGTAAGGGCGAATTCATCGCGCTTTTGGATTCCGACGACGTATTTCTGCCCGAAAAGATAGCCGAGCAGATCGCATATCTCACAGCGCACCCATCGTGCGATGTTTCGTACTGCAACCTCTACCACTTTTGGGACGGTGAATCGACACTATTGCGCTTGAACTACGAGTATTATTCCGGCGAAGAGGTCCTGCCGCATCTCTTGGCCATGAATTTCATCGCGCCGCTGTCGGTCGTGCTCCGGCGCTCGGTAATCGAGCGGTTCGGCATGTTCGATGAGAACCTCAAGCGTTCTGAAGATCTTGAATTCTGGCTGCGCCTTGCGCACGGCGGCGCGCGTTTTGAGTTCCTGTCGAAGCGCCTGGCGAAATTGCGCATGCGGAAGACCGCAAATCTGCAGGGAGTAGAAAGCCAGCCAAAAGTGAAAGAGACGATGTTAGAAGTTCTAGAACGGCTCAATGCGAAAATGACCCCAGAGGAACGCATGCGCGTTGATATGCGTCGGCAGAGAAGGCGCTATCGGTTGAATCTCGGCCTTGCATATCTGATGAACGCGCGAAGAGCTGAGGCGAAGCCCCACATCACGAGCGCATTCGCGGAATATCCGCTTGGCGTAATGCTCGGATGGCTCGTATGGCTGCCGCTCGCTATCTTGCCTGCGGGATTCGTGCAAAAGATCCTGGTGAAGGTATACTACCGCCGCCGCGAACTCAGGCTTTCCGAACTCGACGAATGAACACAGCGCCAAAGGAAAACTCCGTCATGCCGGTTGTGTCGGTCATCATGCCGACATGGAATCAGGCGCGATTTGTCGGCAAGTCTATTTCGAGCGTCTTGGGACAGACGCTTCGCGAGCTCGAGCTTATCGTGGTGAACGACGGTTCAACAGATAATACGCGCGAAGTGGTCGCGGAGTACGCAAAACAAGATCCGCGCATCGTTTATCTGGAGAACGACAGAAACAGCGGCATTCCTTATACGTTCAATCGCGGCGTGGAGGTCGCGCGGGGGAAGTATATCGCCCGCGTGGACTCGGACGACGCCTGGATCGGCAACGATAAGCTTGCACGGCAGGTTGCGTTCTTGGACGAGCATCCGGACTATGTGGGTGCCGGCGGGGGAATGATCGTTGTGGACCCGGACGGCAAGGAAATCTATCGTTATTTCAAAGAAGAGACGAACGAAGCAATTCATCGCACGGCGCTCGTCACGAACCCCATCGCGTCTTCCACCGGCATCTATCGCGCGGACGTGTTGCGCCGCGTCGGCGGATTTGATCGTGAGCTGAATTTCAACGAGGACTGGGACTTCTCGCTGAAGATGGGTCTTGCGGGAAAACTCTATAACTTCCCGGCATATTTTTCGTATTACACCTCGACCGGGCTGAATCGTTCTGCGAAAGATATGTTGCCGCATACGGTAAAAGCATTTCGGGTCCTCTGGCGGTATCGCGAAAAGTATCCGGGATTTTTGCACGGCTTTTTCATTCATCTATTGCAACTGTGTTATGCGGTCATTCCGTTCGGCATCCGCAGGCGTGTACATGCGCTCCTGTGGCCGGTAAAGAAGTTCTTATCTGGCGAGGTGCGGCGTTCAGATTGACGAAAGCAGGACTTTTCCGTTAGATTAGTGATGTTATGATCGTTGCCCGTGCGCCTATGCGCATCAGCTTTGTCGGTGGGGGAACGGACCTCCCCGATTTTTATCGCCGCTCGCCCGGGCGCGTTATTTCCGCAGCTATCGATAAATATGTCTATGTGGTTTTAAATCGGACCCCATTGGTGGACAAAGTTTCGGCGCGCTACAGCTCTTCGGAAACGGTGGATTATGCCAAGGATCTCCGTCATACGAGGATCAAGGCCGCGCTCGTGGACATGGGCATCGAGCGCAACATTGAGATCGCATCATTCGCGCCGCTTCCATCAAAGACCGGGCTGGGCTCTTCGTCGAGTTTTTCTGTGGCGCTCGTCAAAGCGCTCCATGCCTACCAGGGGAAGAAGATCGGCAAAGGAGAGGCCGCGGAGGCGGCGAGCCGGCTTGAAATAGACCTTGTCGGAGAACCTATCGGAAAACAAGACCAATATGCAGCTGCGTTCGGCGGGTTCAATGTATTCCAGTTCAATATGAACGGCACGGTGGATGCGAGGCCGGTGTTGATCGACTATAAAGTGCGTTCAACGCTTGAGCAAAACATGTTGGTGTTCTTCATGGGGCTTACGCGGGATGCATCAAGCGTCCTGACGCAGCAAAAAGCGAATATTGCAAAGAAGATGGAGACGCTCAAGGCGATGGCCGACCTCGTGCCGGAATTTGAAGCGCGGCTCGTGAAGGGCGATCTGAAAGGCATGGGCGAGATGCTGCACGACGGATGGCTCAAGAAGAAGAGCCTGACGACCAACGCATCAAATTCCGTCATCGACGAGTATTACAACGCGGGAATGGCCAATGGCGCATGGGGCGGCAAGGTTCTTGGGGCCGGCGGGGGAGGGTGCGTGATGTTCTTTGCGCCGACCGAGAAACATGCAGCCATCAAAAAAGCGCTCGCCGCGGTCGCAAGACAGAATAACCTGTCCGAAGCCCGCGAGATACCAGTGAAGTTCGTGCAATCGGGAGCGGAATTGCTTTTCAATGGCGACCATTTTTATGAAACCCGGTTCGCTTAAGAAAAATCATGGAGGAGTACATTAAAAATTTCATCGGACGGGCAAAAGAGTCCCTGGATAAGATTTCTTCCGAAGAGATCGCAAAAGCCATCAACATTCTCCAGGCCTGTTATGAGCGCGACGGGCGCATCTATGTCTTCGGGAATGGCGGCTCGCTGGCGATGGCGACACACTGGGTCGCAGATTTTAATAAGACCATCTTCAGCAAGCACCTCAATGAGCGCGCCCGCCGGTTCCAGGCAGTTCGCTTGCCCTCAACAGAATCCGAAATAACCGCATGGGCGAACGATATCGGTTTCGACATGATATTCGCCGGTCCGCTGAAGAACTATATTCAGGACTCCGACGTCGTCATCGCCATTTCAAGCTCTGGCGGTTCGCCGAACGTGGTAAAAGCCGTAGAGCTTGCGAAAGAGCACCACGTGCCCATCATCGGGCTTTCGGGATTTGACGGTGGCAAGCTTCGCGAGCTTTCCGATGCGAAGATCCATGTGCCGACCGAAAAAGGGGACTACTTCATCGTGGAAGGCGTGCATGGCGTCGTTCTCCATCTTATCATTCGCTACTTCAAGGATTATTTTGACCATCTCGCAGAACGTGCAGGCTAAACGGAAGGCGGTATTTCTGGATCGCGACGGGACGATCAACCGAGAAGTTGACGTCCTTCGGAGCGTGAAACAGCTCCGGATCTTGCCGGGTGTTGCACGAGCGATCCGTGCATTGAATCGGCTGGGCTATGCCGTGATCGTCATTACAAATCAGCCGGTTATTGCCCGCGGATGGCTGAGCGAACGGCAGGTCGAACGCATGCACGATATTATTCATGCTCGTCTTGCTCGCAGGGGTGCGCAGATAGAAGCGGTATTGTATTGTCCGCATCACCCAAACGCGAATATCAAGAAATATCGGAAAGCGTGCCGATGTCGAAAGCCGAAGCCGGGCATGATTTTTGTTGCCGCAAAGAAATCCTCAATTAATCTCAAGAAGAGTTTTATGGTCGGTGACCATGCATGGGATATAATGGCCGGGAAGGCAGCGGGTGTGAGAACGATACTCGTCACAACGAGCAAGCGTAGCAGCGACCCCGCCTACGCACACATCAAGCCGGATTTTTCAGCGAAGAACCTGCTCGCTGCTGCGAGCATCATCAAGAAATATGGCAAATAAAATAACCCAAGCAGTCTTGCTCTCCGCTGGGTTCGGCACACGCATCCGTACGCTCTTCCCCGATATTCCGAAAGTAATGGCACCGCTCCTTGGGAAGCCGCTCTTGGAGTGGCATATTGAGGAGCTCAAGAAATTTGGCGTCACGGAATTTTTTATCAATCTGCATTACAAGCCCGAGGTCATCCGCGAATACTTCGGCGACGGCAAAAAGTTGGATGTGAAGATCACGTATGCGATGGAAGAACCGGAAATATTGGGGACTGCCGGCGGCGTGAAAAATTTTGACGGCCTACTCAAGGGAAATTTCTTCGTGCTCTACGCGGATACGTTCTACCGCATGGATTACGGAAAATTAGCCGCGTTCTACGGTTCGCTGGAAGATCCCATCGGAGTCGCCACAGTACGGAAGACTGACCACCCGATGGACTCGGACCTCGCCATTGTGGATGAGAACCATCGGATAACGGAGTTTCGCTTGAAGCCCCACACAGAGCTCCCGAAGGACTACTGGGGGAGTTCCGCGCCGTACATTTTCTCCACAAAGATTCTTGAATATATTCCCGCAAAAAAATATTACGAAATTGACCACAACTTGGTACCTGACTTGCTCGCTAAGGGCTATGCATATTACGCCTATCCGCTTCAAGGAGGTGAGTTTCGCAAGGATGTCGGCACGCCGGAGCGATATAAGGAGGTGGAGGAGTATTTGAAAAAGCGCTCAACCTAAAGTCAAACGCCGCGATCCCCAAACGAGGGAACCGCGGCGTCTTTTCGAAACGTACGTGAACGGCTAGGGGGTGATCTCGGGGAAGTCGTGCATCTGCGGCTTCAGGATGTAGTCCGAGGCGATGCGCACCCCGTCTTCCACGGTGTTCGCCGAGCCCCAGGTGCCGATCTTGATGTGCGGGATCTCGAGCGGGTTGTAACGGTCCTTCACCTCGAAGTAGCGCTCCGGTCCGTTCACCGGGTCCTTGTAGGATCCCCACGGTGTCATGACCGGCGTCTCGCGGGCTTTCCGGATGCGCCGCTCTACCTCCTCGTACGTGTCGTTCTCGGGCACGCACTGGATGAACCGCTGCCGAGCGAGTGGGTGCTTTCGGCAGACGTCCATCAAGGCCGTCTGCCCGCCCTCCTTGCGGGAGAGCGTGCAGACGATGATGAGCGGACGGCCAATCTCCAGGTGTCAGTTGGCGTCGGCGAAGAGAAATCGGTACGAACCGGCCATCTCCTGGACGTCGCGCTGCTTCGCCTCCGGCGACTCGTTTGGATTGTCGTGCGGCTTTCCGATGTTCACAAGCCGCAGGTTGTTGATGTCCACGCAGTGGGTGCCGAGTCGCTGCGAAAGCTCGTCGGCAAGTGTTGTCTTGCCCGAGAAGGGCCAACCGAAGACCCCGATGAGCGTCAGGTCGTCGAGAGTCAGCAACGGTTACGTCCTTTCTCGGCTCTCGCGAGCCGGATTACGGGTTCAGGAGCTCTACGAGCTCCGGGATGCTCTCCGTGTTCGCGGCGGCAATCATGTCGCCGCAGTTGTCGAGCCGGCGCGGCTCGCCGCGGTAGTTCGTCACGACGCCGCCCGCGCCCTCGATGAGGCCGATCGCGGGCCAGGTGTCCCAAGGCTTGTTGCCGCGGGTGACGAGCGCAGTCGCGCCACCCTGGGCGACGATGGTCGCCGCGATGCAGCTCGAGAGGCTCGGTCGCGTTGTGATGCTCCGGCCGAGGTTCGCGACCGGATCCTTGAAGAAGAGCTTGGAGCCCCCCTCGAGAAGCACGGTTGTGCGCTCCAGCCCGCGGGGGTTCGTCTCCGCGTTGTACTTGCCGGGCGCGGCCGTCTGGAGGTGGTGGTACTCATCGCAGTCGGTGCACCACTCCCAAGCGCCCTCGCCGAGTTCGGCGAAGAAGAATCCCGTTCCGCGGAGCGCCATGTCCACGGGGCGGAAGATAGCAGCGTACAGGATGTCGTTGCCTCTCCTCCGCGAGACCATCGAGCCATAGGAATTGGAGCCCCGGATGAAGTGCCACGTGCCGTCCAAGCCGTCGATCGTCCAGTAACAGCTCTCCTGGTCGGCCAAGATCTGCGCCACCTTGTCCGCGCTCAGCGTGTCCTCCTCGCCGATGGTGCGGTCTGCGGGGAACCATCCGAGGATGAGGCCGCGCAGACGGGCGAGCGTGTAGTTGTCGAGGTCGGTGACCGGCGTGTCGTCGGACTTCAGCAGAACCTTCGTGCCGGACTTCCCATGCGCCTTCGGCACGTAGAGCGGCAAGAGCTCCAAGTAGAGGTCCTTGAGGGCTTCCGTGAATCTCTCGTATGCAAGCATTACTTCCTCCTTGCGGCAGAATGCTGCGTTCGTTTGCTCGGGTCGCCCTCAATTGTTCACGTATTCATGGTGTATAGGGCTGCCGATATTCTACAGAAAAATCTTAAAAAGTCAATTGCGCGCGGGAAAAATGATGCACCATGAGTTGAAACTGGCAGACCGAGGAAGCTACGAACTAATATCCTCTGCCGCGGGCGTTGCGCGAAAGATGATGTTTTGCAGGTCGCTGAGGAGCGGTTCGCGGCGGAAGTAAAGTACGCTGCCGTAGGCGAGTGCTGCGGCCGCGATAGTCAAAAGCACGTGTGCGCCAGCGGCCTGAAGTACAAGCGCGATGATCGCCATCACGCCCGTCGCGATGAGTGCATGTACGAGGCGTGGAGCGATATGGAACGGATGAAGTCGTCGGACGGTATATTGCAGATAGGCGTTGCTTACAAGCTGAGCGCCAAGCGTGGCGAACGCGCAGCCTACGATGCCGAAGTGGGGAATGAGTAAGAGATTCAGCGAGACGTTCATCGCGCCGCCGATCGCAGAATATACGACCAAGCTGCGTTGGTGGTCGTAGGCAAGGAGAACGTTTCCAAGAAGTACCGCTGAGAAATCCGCCATGAGCGTGAGGAGGAGGATGCGAAGCGGTGACGCGCCGGCAAGGAACGGTTCACCAAAGAGGAGTTCAATAAGGGGAAGCGCGACGATGATGCCGCCAACGGCGATAGGAAGCGCGGCCATATAGACGGCGCTCACGCTATGCTCTATCGCCGAAGTCATTTTTTCTCGTGATTGCACAGCGAGGCGCGAGAATGCGGGCAGAATGCTTACCGACAGAACGGCGGGAATAAGGTAGATGAGTTGGATGATGCGTTGCGGTCCGGCATAGAGCCCGACCTCCTCTGATGAACGCAGCCAGCCCAGCATTACGATGTCAGTATTGATCATGAGCATCCCAAGGGCACCGGAGATGGTGTAGGGCCAAATGGAGCGCAAAAGGCGTTTTGCCGTGGGCCAGGAAAAACCACGCAGAACGCCACGGAGGTATTTCCACGCGAGGAAAGTAGCTACGACTGTTCCGAGAGCGGCGCCGAGCGCGTAGCCGAACGTGAATCCTCTGACCGTAGGATGAATGAAGAGCAGGAGAAATCCAAAGGCGACGATGAATATATTGGTGAGTCCATAGCTCACTGCCTCCCACTCCATACGTTCTTCCGAGCGGAAGAGTGCGTGATAGAACTCCCGGATGTTATCAAAGATCATAATGAGCACGACGATAGGAAAAAGCACGGTGGCTTTTTCCGCGGTGAAGGCGTCGGCGGTCGGCAGAAGCGGTGCGACGAAGAGGATGAGGGCGGCACCGATGCAGACGAACGCAAGCTTCAGCCACAATGTGGTCGCGGTGACCGAGCGTTTTGCTGCGGCATCAGGCGCTTGTGCGCGATCGCGTATCATGACTTGACTGATGCCGGAATCAACAAAGAGCGTAAGGAACGCGACGATCGTAATAACGTAATTGAACACGCCCCACTCTGCGGGACCGAGGACGCGGGCGGCGTAGATGATGACGGCGGCGCGGATGAACCGTCCGCCGAAATTCGACACCGTAAGCCAGAATGTGTTTTTTGCGACCGTCTGGCGTACCGAGGCGTTATGGAGAAGAAATGTCTTGACTTTTGACAGCATATCAGGTATGATAGAAATATATGAAGGTTTGCGAGGCGCGTATACCAACTATTACGGTATCACGCTTCTGTGGGATTCGCTACGATAAATAAAGAAAAATAACGAACGTCATGGCAAAGCAGGGCGTTGCGCACAATAAGAAAAGCGCAAAAAAGACGGCAAAGCGTGAGCCGGTTGTGGTCGCGGTCTCCGGCGGTTTCGACCCCATTCATGTGGGGCATATCCGGATGTTTGAGGAGGCGAAGAAGCTTGGCGACAAGCTCATCGTTATTTTGAACAACGACCATTGGCTTCGACAAAAAAAGATGCATGTGTTCATGCCCGACCACGAACGCAAAGAGTTCATCAAGGCATAAAGCTCGGTTGATGAAGTGGTGCTGACGGGTCATGGGCCGAACCCCGACGATATGAGCGTGTGCGAAACCTTGCGCGTCGTGCGTCCGCATGTGTTCGCGAACGGCGGTGACCGAAAGCCGGACGGCGACCCGGTTCCAGAGGTCGGCGTGTGTGATGAATTGGGCATCCGAATGGTCTACAACATCGGCGATGGTGGGAAAATGCAATCCAGCTCATGGCTGCTGAAGAATTATGTAGCGGCGGTGACGAACGGGAGCGGCACAAAGAAAGCAAAAGTGCGCTCCAAAGGGAAGAAATAGAAACCAAAAAGCCCCGCGAGGGGCTTTTTGGTCTGCGGGAACGTGACGTAGCGTTATCGTTCCGGTCGGATGCCGGCAACGGCTTGCCGGATGCCGGCACGGAGCGTGACGCGCGGTTTCCAGCCGAGAACGCGCCGCGCTTTTCGGGCATCAAGTGCAATGCGATAGACCTCTCCTTTCCGATACGGCGCATATTTTACCGCGCCGTGATAGTTGGTTGCCCGGGCAACTTCGTCAAAAATGGTCTGGTCCGATGTCGGGATGCCCCAACCAAGGTT